>CAXBAZ010000892.1:0-1996 GCA_963973395.1 uncultured Acidimicrobiaceae bacterium | reverse complement strand
TCCGAGCTGCAGTCGATCGAGGGGCCGGCCTAGTTCGTGAACTTCTCGCCGACCACCGGCCCATTGCCGTTGATGGTGCCGGCCGGCGAGATCGACCGCGACCGGCCGGCCGGTACCGCCGCCGATCCCGTCGACCTCGACGCGAGCGAGACGTCATCCGACGAGTTCGACGACGCCGACGACACCGCCGCCGCCGACGACGACACCGCCGCCGCCGACGACGACACCGCCGCTCTCGATGCCGACGACGACACCGTCGCCCTCGATGCCGATGACTCGATCGTCGGGCATCTCGGTGACGAGCACCTCGGTGGCGACGCGGCGGGCGACGCCGACGACGACGCCGACGACGACGGCGGACCCGACGATGCCGTCACCGACCAACCCGTCGCCGCCGCGAGTCGTGACGCGAACGTGGTGTCGCTGTTCCGAGATCGCTCCGAAGGCGCCCACGATGTCGGCCCCGATGTCGAGACCGACGACGACGCTGAGGGCGACGGCGGCGCTCAGGGCGACGACGGCGGTCACGGAGACGACGAAGCGGTGTCGACGACCGAAGAGCGTCCTGACGTCGGCGGCATCTTCGAGCGCCTGCGGAGCGAAGCCCCGACCCTCGCCGCCGCAGCCGACGTGATCTCGGACGAGGACGAGATCGCCGACCCCGACCCCGACCCCGACCCGCAGATCGGCGTCGAAGTCCGGGACACGGACGCCGAGCCCAGCGTGTTCTCCCGGCGCGACGAGGCACTGGTGCCGTTGATCGTCGCCGGCGCCCGGAAGTTGAAGCGGGTGCTGGCCGACGAGCAGAACGGCGTGCTCGATCGTCTGCGCCAGAAGCAGCCGGTCACCCGACTCGACCAGCTCGTCGCCGACACCGACGATCACGTGGCGGTCTACGTCGGCGCGCTCGCCGACGATCTGCTCGACGCCGCCGTGGCCGGCGCGGCCGAGGTCGGCAAGCGTGACTCCAAGACGTTGCGCACCACGATCGCCAAGGGCGGGGCACTCGATCGGGCGCACGCGGTCGTGCGCGACGACCTCGTCGCCCCGCTCCGGGCGAGGCTCGAGCGAGCGATCTCCGACGGCGGCGGCGACAACGAAGACATCACCAAGCGGGTCCGCGCCGTGTACCGCGAGTGGAAGACCCAGCACATCGACGACCAACTCGACGACGCCGTCCGGTTCGCGCACGGCGGCGGCCTGGCCGCCGGAGTGAAGCCCGGCACCTCGATGACCTGGATCATCGACCCGTCCGAACCGACCTGCCCCGACTGCGAGGACAACTCGCTCGCGGGTGAGGTCGCCGCGGGCGCCGCCTTCCCGACCGGTCACGTCGCAGCACCGGCACACGCCGGGTGCCGATGCCTGACCGTGCCGAGCGGCCAGTAGCCTCGGCGCCAGATGCGGCGCGAATCAGACCTCCCCCGTCCCCGACTCATGTCCCGAATCTCGGGCCGCGGCGTTCTCATCGCGATCGGGCTGGTCTTCCTCGGTGTGATCGTGTTCGGCCGAGCGATGGCCGGGTTCTACGTCGATGCGCTCTGGCACGATGCCCTCGACCGGAGCGACGTCTTCTGGGGCCAGATCTGGGCGAAGGTCTCGCTGTTCCTGATCTTCTTCGTCGTGTTCGCCGTGTTGGCCATGGCGAACCTCCTGATCGCCGATCGCACCGCGCCAACCTCGTTCCCGGCCAACGTGCACCCGTACGTCGAACGGTTCCACGAGGTGTTCGGCCAACGGTTGCGCCTCGTCCGCTACGGCACCGCCCTGGTGCTGGCGTTCATGCTGGCGCTGCCGGCCGTGTCGCGCTGGCAGGACTGGCTGCTCTTCCGCAACAGCCAGTCGTTCGGGGTCGACGACGAGCAGTTCGGCGTCGACGTCGGGTTCTACGTGTTCGAGCTGCCGTTCTACACGTTCGTGATCGACTGGTTGTTCGCCGCGCTGGTGATCGTCCTGCTGCTCACGATCGCCGCCCACCTCCTCAACGGCGGGGTGC
>CAXBAZ010000891.1:0-1997 GCA_963973395.1 uncultured Acidimicrobiaceae bacterium | reverse complement strand
GAACTGGTCGACCCCGAGTGCGACCGCCTCGACGAGCGCCGCCGGGTCACCGACGCCCATCAGGTAGCGGGGCCGGTCGGTCGGGAGATGTTCGAGCGCCGCAGCGAGCGCCGGCAACATCTCCTCGCGGGTCTCGCCGACCGAGAGCCCCCCGATGCCGTAGCCGTCGAACTCGAGCGCCGCGGTGCGCTGGGCGCTCTCGGCCCGCATCGTCGTGCTGGTGCCGCCCTGCACGATGCCGAACAGCGATTGATCGCTCCGACCGTGGTGGGCGCGAGCCCGGGCGGCCCACGCCACGGTCCGCTCGACGGCGAGTCGAATGACGTCGGGCGGGCTCGGCAGCGGCGGGCACACGTCGAGCACCATCTGGATGTCGGCACCGAGCATTTCCTGGGTCTCCACCGCGATCTCGGGTGTGAACCGGTGCTCCGTCCCGTCGTAGGTGCTGCGGAACGTCACGCCGTCGTCGTCGACGTCCGGTTCGAGCGAGAACACCTGGAAACCGCCCGAGTCGGTGAGCGTGAGGCCGCCCCAGCCGGCGAACTTCCCCAGCCCACCCAGTCGAGCGACGGTCTCGGCGCCGGGCCGCATCATCAGGTGGTACGTGTTGCCGAGCACGATCTGGGCCCCGACCGCTTCGTAGTCGGCGGCGCTCAGGTACTTGATCGCGCCCCTGGTGCCGACCGGCATGAAGAGCGGCGTCGTGTAGCTGCCCCGCGCCGTGGTCGCCGTGCCGGCACGCGCCGTCCCGTCGGTCGCTCCGGTCTCGAACTCGACGGCGTACACGCCGGGCGAGGCTACCGACACCGCACGATCAGCGGGTGCGTCCGGTCAGCGGGTGCGGTCGAGGAGCATCGCGTCGCCGAACGACAGGAAGCGGTAGTCGGCGGCCAGGGCCGTCTCGTACAACCGCCGCCAGCGGTCGCCGACGAACGCATCGATCATCATCAGCAGCGTGGTCTTCGGGAGATGGAAGTTCGTCAGCATCAGGTCGACCACCTGCCAGTCGAAGCCCGCATGGATGAAGATGTCCGTCCGACCCGCCGACTCGCCCGTCGCCGCGGCCGACTCGAGCGCACGCACCGTCGTCGTGCCCACTGCCACCACCCGTTCGGCCTCGACGCAGCGCTGCATCGTGTCGGCCGGCACCCGATACCGCTCGGTGTGCATGCGGTGGTCGAGCGGGTCGTCCTCCGTGATCGGACGGAACGTGTCGAGGCCGACGATCAACTCGACCTCGGCGATCCCGACCCCCCGCTCGCGCAGCGCGTTCAGCAGGTCGGGGGTGAAGTGCAGTCCGGCGGTCGGTGCGGCTGCGCTGCCGGGCTCGCGGGCGTAGACGGTCTGGTACCGCTCGGGATCGTCGAGTCGTCGGGTGATGTACGGCGGCAGTGGCATCTCGCCGTACTCCTCGAGCAGGTCGAGCGAATCGACCGAACCGGCCAGTCGCACCGTGAAGGTGTCGCCGGCAGCGGTCCGTTCGCCGATCTCGACGACGTCGACGCCGGCATCCGAACGAAGCATCTCGCCGGGCCGGAGCCGCTTCGCCGGCCGCACGAGGGCTTCCCACACGAGTCGTGCGCCGTCGAGCGGTTCGAGCAGCAGCACCTCGGCTGCGCCCCCCGTTGCCCGTCGGAGCGCGAGCCGGGCGGGGATCACCCTGGTCTCGTTGACGACGAGGAGGTCGCCGGGACGGAGCACGTCGGGGAGGTCGTGGACGTGACGGTGTTCGGGCGCCGCGCTCCCCCGGTCGACGAGCAACCGGGCGGCGTCGCGGGGCTCGATCGGCGACTGGGCGATGCGGTCGTCCGGCAGGCGATAGTCGAAGTCCTCGAGACGCATGGCCTCCCGAGGCTACGACCGCGTGTGCGATCATGCGGCATGGATGTTTCGAGGACGATCCTGGTCGAACGTGACGAGGTGGGCGCCATGCCGCTCCACCTGTGGGTGCCCCCGGCGGGCACCGGGCCCGGCATCCTGTTGCTGCAGGAGATCTT
>CAXBAZ010000890.1:0-1998 GCA_963973395.1 uncultured Acidimicrobiaceae bacterium | reverse complement strand
GGGTCGATCCCGCTCGGCGTCTGGCCGGAAGCGATGGCGGCGCAGCAGATGACCGCATCGTGGCGCCGATGCCGGGGGTCGTCGTGTCGGTCGACGGCATCGTGCCCGTCGTGGCCGCCGTGTCGCTGGGGGTCGTCGTGTCGGTCGGGGTCGTCGTGTCGGTCGATGGCATCGTGACTGACTCGGGTGAACTCATGTTGGTCTCCGGTTCCGCGCAAAGTTGTGGTCTGCTGGTCGTGTACCCCTCGGCGTACGGTCCAAACGGTCATCGGGGTCACGCGATCGGGTGATTCCGGTCGTGTTCGCGGGGTGTCCGGAGCAGGCAGGCCCGGGTCTCACGAGCGATCGAGACGTGTTCGCCGGTGGCGACCACGGCGGTGGCGCAGCCGGCTCCCGGCGCAGAGATGTCCGCGTCGGCCGTGGTCGACCGGTTCAGATGCTCGTCGACCGCCACACCCAGATGGCCGAGCGGCACGGCGACCGCCCGACGGACCTCGGCGAGGTTCTGCCCGACGCCACCGGTGAACGCGAGCACGTCGACGCCGCCGAGCGCAGCTGCCATCGATCCGATCGCAGCCCGGAGTCGGTGCGTGTAGACATCGAACGCCAAGATCGCACGATCGTCGCCACGCTCGACGCGCCCCAGTATCTCGCGCATGTCGCCGCTGCCTCCGGCGAGCCCGACGAGGCCGCTGCGCTCCCTGAGCGCGGCCGCGACATCGGAGGCGTCGAGGCCGCCGTGTTCGACGAGCCAGGTGACGATGCCGGGGTCGACCGTGCCGCTTCGCGACACCATGACGGGCCCTTCGAGCGGTGTCGCCCCCATGGTGGTGTCGACCGACCGTCCGTGCTCGATCGCGCACAGCGAGACCCCTGAACCGAGGTGGCAGCTGACGATCCGAGCTGCGGCGTCGGTGCCGGCAATCTTCGGTGCCTCCCGCGCGACGTGGGCATGCGACAGGCCGTGGAAGCCGAACCGGCGGAGCTGCCACCGCTCGCGCCACTCGGGCGGGAGGGCGTAGGTGCGGGCGGCGCGGCCGAGTGTGGTGTGGAACGTGGTGTCGAAGCAGGCGACGTGCGGCACGGCATCGAACACCCGGCCCATGGTTCGGATCGCGTCGAGCGTCCGGTGCTGATGCAGCGGCGCGAGTGGCGCCAACTCGCGCAGGTTCGTCTCGACCGCGTCGTCGACGACCGTCGCGCGGTCGAAGCGCCCGCCGTGCACGATCCGGTGACCGACCGCATCGACGACCGCGCCCGACTCGGTCAAGCGTGCCCGGAGCTCGTCGAGCGCGTCGGTGTCCCCGTCCTCCCATGGGTCGGCGTGCGCCGACGCGATCTCGTCGTCGTGTGCGTCGACGACCGACAGCTTGAGCGTGACCGCCCCGACGTTGACGGTCAACACGTTCATGGCTGCCAGCTCCAGTCACGAACCTCGGGCAGGTCGACGCCGTGCTCGGTGATGTACCGGAGGTGTCGCCGTCGGGCGTCCTCCATGCGGTCCCGAACCGCCGCACCGTCCGAACGCAGACCGGGTGTCCGGTCGATGGTCCGGTCGATGACGTCGATCACGAGCCCGAACCGGTCGACGTCGTTGCGCACGACCATGTCGAACGGCGTGGTCGTCGATCCTTCCTCCCGGTACCCGTGCACGTGGAAGTTGTGGTGGTTGGTACGGCGGTAGGCGAGCCGGTGCACCGACCACGGATACCCGTGGAACGCGAAGACGACGGGCCGGTCGGTGGTGAACAAGCGGTCGAACTCGTCGTCGGACAGCCCGTGGGGGTGCCGGTCGGCGGGCTGGAGACGCATCAGGTCGACGACGTTGACGACCCGCACCCGAAGGTCCGGGAGCTGATCGCGCAGGATGCTCGTGGCAGCGAGGGTCTCGACGGTCGGTACGTCACCGGCGCACGCCAACACCACGTCGGGATCTCCTCCGTCGTTGCTCGCGAAGTCGAGCACCCCGATGCCGTCGGCACAGAGGCGCTCGGCCTC
>CAXBAZ010000889.1:0-1998 GCA_963973395.1 uncultured Acidimicrobiaceae bacterium | reverse complement strand
ACGCGATCGCGCGGCATCTGCTCGACTCCGGCGCGAACCATCAGGACAAGGTCGCGTTCTACCTCCACAACCGGCCCGAGTACCTCGAGGCGTTCTTCGCCTGCTCGAAGGCATCGCTCGTGCACGTGAACACGAACTATCGCTACATCGACGACGAGCTGGTCTACGTGTGGGAGAACGCCGAGGCCGTGGCCGTGATCTTCCAGGGCATGTTCACGACGACGATCGACCGGATCAGGGACCGCCTGCCGAACGTGCACACGTGGCTGTGGGTCGACGACGGCGACGGCACATGTCCCGACTGGGCCACCGCCTACGAGACCGCTACGGCGACTCCCACCACCGGACGGGTGGTCTCACCGCACGAACGCAGCGGCGACGACCTCGTGCTGCTGTACACCGGCGGCACCACCGGGATGCCCAAGGGTGTCATGTGGCGACAGGACGATCTGTTCCTCGTCACCGATCGCGGCAATCGCCACGCCCTGCCCGAGGTGCCCGACCTCGACGACTCGGGACTCTCGCCGGCAGCGATGGCACGTTGCGGGCACGCCGGGCTGCTCTGCCTCCCAGCGTGCCCGCTGATGCACGGCACCGGACTCGTCGGGTCGCTCAACACCCTGGCGCTCGGGGGCTCGGTCGTCACGCTCGAGAGCACCCGCTTCGACGTCGCCGAGTTCCTCGACACGATCGATCGTGAACGGGTCAAGAGCACGATCATCGTCGGCGACGTCTTCGCCAAGCCGATCCTGCACGCGCTCGACGAGTACCCGGGTCGTTGGGACCTGTCGTCGCTCCGGCTGGTCGTGTCGTCCGGTGTCATGTGGAGCGCGGAGTCGAAGGCGGCGCTCCTCGCCCACCACGACGGCCTCATGCTCGTCGACACCTACGGCTCGTCGGAGGCGCTCGGCATGGGCGCCTCGATCTCGACCGGGGCCGCCGCCGCGAAGACGGCGACGTTCGAGCTGCGCAAGGACGCCGTCGTCATCGACGACGAGGGTGGGCTCGTCGAGCCGGGCTCGGGGACGATCGGCAAGGTCGCGCTGACCGGACGGACCCCGGTCGGCTACTACCGCGATCCCGAGAAGTCGGCGGCCACGTTCCCGGTCGTCGACGGCGTGCGCTACTCGGTGCCGGGCGACTTCGCCACGGTCGCCGCCGACGGCTCGATCAGCCTGCTCGGCCGCGGTTCGGTGTGCATCAACAGCGGTGGCGAGAAGATCTTCCCCGAGGAGGTCGAAGAGGTGCTGAAGCTCCATCCCATCGTCGCCGACGCCGTGGTCGTCGGTGTCCCGGACGATCGCTTCGGGCAGGCGGTGACGGCCGTCGTCCAGTCCGGTGGCGACGTCAGCGAGACCGACCTGATCAGCCACGTCAAGGCTCACCTCGCCGGATACAAGGCACCGAAGCGGGTGTTCACGGTCGCCGATCTCGAACGCGCCGCGAACGGCAAGGTCGACTACCAGCGCTGGGCGTCGTACGCCGCGGCCGAGTCCCTCACGAACAGCACGCCATGACCGTCACTGATGTCCACGACATCCACGACCTCCTCCGCTCGCACCGGTCGATCCGCACGTTCACCGATGAGGCCGTGCCGGACGACACCGTCGCCGACATCGTCCGATCAGGATTGTGCGCGGCAACGTCGAGCAACCTGCAGGCGACCACCGTGATCCGGGTGAGGAACGCCGACACCCGCAACCGCATCGCCGACGTCGCCGGTGGGCAGGCGCATGTCCGCGACGCCCCCGTCTTCCTGGTCTGGTGTGCCGACCTCCACCGCACGCGCACCGCCTGCGAGATGGCGGGAGGAACGATGGCCGCCGGCATGACCGAGCAGTTCATCATCGCCACCGTCGACGTCGCGCTGGCGGCCCAGAACGCCGTCGTCGCCGCCGAGGCGACCGGCTTCGGCATCTGCTACATCGGCGCGGTCCGGAACGATCCGCAGGTGGTCGCCGATCTGCTCCCCCTCCCCGATCACGTGTACCCCGTGTT
>CAXBAZ010000888.1:0-1999 GCA_963973395.1 uncultured Acidimicrobiaceae bacterium | reverse complement strand
CGAAGAGCAGCGACTCGTCGCATTCGGGGAGTTCGTGCGGCTCCTGGACGATCGTGGCGCACTCCCGCCGGGTACCGGCGTCGACGCCGCCACCGACTCGATGTTCGCACTGAACAGCATCGAGGTCTACCTGCTCCTCACGAGCACACGGGGGTGGACACCCGCCGGCTGGGAGCGCTGGCTCGCTTCGACGCTCCGTGCCACGCTGCTCGTCTGAGCCGTGGGCGAGCGTGTCGGGAGACGCTCAACCGGAGTCCGGCACCCCCAGGTCGGCCGGGCATTCGATGCCGCCGGTGGCGATCAGGCGGCAGAACGAGTCGGCGCTCAACAACCACCGACCGTCCTCGCGCACGGCGGTCCCGCGGATGGTGTCGACGACGGGTTCGCCGGCGATCACGACGAAGAACTCGATCTCGGCCACGTCCCCGTCGATGCGTACGCTCGGCGCCTCGCCCGCGTACTCCTCGCCCGGCATGTTGTCGGCGAAGAACTGCTTGAACGCTGCGATCTGATCCGTCAGGCGCTCGCCGTCCATGATCCCGTCGGCCATCTGCTCGGGTGTCGTCGATTCCGACAGCAGCGCCTCCACGGCTGCGGCCACGTCGGTCGTCGCCGGATCGGTGCCCGTCGTGTCCCCGGTGTCCGTCGTGTCCGCGGTGTCCGTGGTGTCCGTGGTGACGGTCGGTTCGGGGCGGTCGCCGTCGAGGAACCGGTCGGTGTCGAGCTCGAGGAGCACCCGGCCGGGTCGGTCGAGCACGAACACACGGTCTCCGACGGTCGCCATCCCACCGATCTGTTGGAGCCGGCGACCGTCCAGCGTGCGTCGGCCGTCGATCGAAGCGGAGGCGGTGTCGATCCTGAACACCATCGCGGCACCGTCGACCATCCTGGCCGCGCGTACCCACACCGCGTCGGCGGTACCCACCGCGGCCGACGGCTGCTCGATCGTCGGACCGCCCGCGTTGAGGTCGACGATCGCCACGTCGAGGGTCGTCGGGTCGACCCTGGCGACGGTCCCGTCGACCCAGTTGGGGTGCCACAGCCACTCGCCGAACTCGCGCACGTAGGACGGACCCACGCCGGTCGTGACCCGGTCGAGTTCGGCGCCGGTGGCGTCCAGCTGGACGAGCTCCCGTTCGTCGTACAGCGGTGCCCAGAGCGCGCCGAACGCTGCGGTCACACCGATCACCTCACCGTCGGTCGGGATCGTCACGAGCTCACCGACGGTTCCGGCAGCCACGTCGATGGGACGCAGCCCGGTCGGATCGAGGTAGGTGAGCCACAGTCGGTCGTCGGGACCGGCGACGATCAGGCCGGGTCCGTCCGGTACCTCGATCGGGGGGTCGGCCGCCAAGGTCGTGCGGTCGAGCCGGACGATGTGTGATCCCTGGATGGCCGAGAACCAGATCGAATCGTCGACGGCCACCGGGAGGAGCTGTCCCGTGACCAGTCCGTCGCCGATCGTCACCTCGTCGACTTCGCCGGTATCCGGGTCGATCCTGACGACTGCGCCGTCGCTGCCGGTCGCCCACAGTGCCTCGCCGTCGCTGATGAGGAATCCGAGATCGCCGCGCCCGAGCTCGATCGTGTCGATGATCTCGGCATCGGCCACCTCGGCGTCCGCTCCGACCTCGGACGTCGTGGGCGCCGAGGTCGTCGCCGGCGATGTCGAGGGGCGCGTCGTGCCGACCTCGCTCGCGCTCGTCGGCGCCACCCCGTCGCGGGCGTTCTCGTCGTCGCCCCCGCACGCCGCGAGCGGGGCCACCAGCGCCGCCACCACGACCGCACCGCGGCCCACGGGCTTCGTCCACCGGTTCGTGATCATCCTGGGACCTCCTGGTCGTCGTCGGATCGTGGAAGCGTGAGCTCGCAACCGGGAACGGCGACGGACTCCACGAGGTCGTCGGCCACCGCGACGGCGTCGTCGGCGCGTACGCCCGCCGGACTGAAGCCACCCTGCGCGCCCAGCGACACCGCCTGTCCGGCGAGGGCGACGAAC
>CAXBAZ010000887.1:0-2011 GCA_963973395.1 uncultured Acidimicrobiaceae bacterium | reverse complement strand
CGTGCTCGGGTTCGGGGCCGACCGGCACACCGAGCCGCCGCTGTTCCAGTTCGCTCATGACGCCGTCCGCGGCTGCGAGGCCGTAGGCGCTGCCTCCGGTGAGACAGATCGCGTGCACCCGGTCGACGAGGTTGCGCGGATCGAGTGCGTCGGTCTCCCGGGTACCGGGCCCGCCCCCGCGGACGTCGACACCGGTGACCACGCCGCCGGGTGCGCTCACCACAGTGGTGCCCGTCTGCCAGCCGCGACCCCGCCGCTGGTGATGGCCGACGAGGAGCCCGTCGACGTCGGTGAGCGAACCGTGCCGAAATGGGTCGAGCGTCACGGCACGACCGTACCGAACCCGCCGCTATGGTTCGCGACGTGCTCGGCCGAGAACCCGCTCCCGACACACCATGGGTCCGGGTGGCCGGCGGGGCGAAACAGCGGGTCGGCGACGCGATCCACCACATCCACGACGTCGCCACCAGGTGGGCGGCGATCGGTCCGCGGTCGTCGCGAGCGAAGGCGTTCGGGTCGTTCGGGGCCGGCAGCATCATCTGCTACCCGCCGAACACGTTGATGAACGTGCAGTACATCCGGATCGGGTCGTCGACGATGATCGGCCCGCAGATCGCGCTGTCGGCCGGCATGGTGCCGGGCCAGCGCTGCATCGCCGACACCGTCGTGTCGATCGGCGATCGGTGCTTGATCGGACGCGGCAGCGGCATCGTCGGCCACCTGTCGATCGAGATCGGCGACGACGTCTGGACGGGCCATCACGTCTACATCACCGACCAGAACCACGGGTTCGACGACCCGACACGCCCGATCGCCCAGCAGGTGCAACCGGAGCGGCCCGTGCGGATCGGGAGCGGATCCTGGATCGGTCACGGCTCGGTGATCCTCCCCGGGACGACGATCGGACGCAACGTCGTGATCGGCGCCAACAGCGTCGTGTCGGGTGACGTGCCCGACTTCTCGGTCGCCGTCGGCGCGCCGGCCCGGGTGGTGCGGTTGATCAGCGGGTGAGATCGCGGGGAGGAGCGCACGCGGGCATGTCGTTGTCGCCTGCGAAGGTCTCGATCCGTTCACTGATCGGGATGCCGTCGGCGGTCTCGTAGAACGCCAGGTTCTCGCCCGATGCCCGCAGCTGTTCGGCGTACCGGTAGCGGTCCTGGATGTAGGTGCGGTAGTCGTCCTCCCACAGCGGCACGATCTCGCGACCCTTCCGGTCGGTCGGCGTGACCGCGACGACGTCGTCGAGCATCTGGACGATGATGTCGGTCGAGCGTTCGACGATCTGCGCCCGCTCACGGATCAGCTCGGGTCCCCCCTCGGTGATCAACCGGAAGTCGGCGAGCTCGAGCCGCTGCTCGTTGGCGTCCTGGCAGATCACCTCGGCGCGTTCGGCCCAGGCGCGGTCCTCGATCCGGTTGACCGCCTCCTTGGATGCGAAGAAGAGTGCCCACGTCCAGAACACGACGAACAGCACGATGACCGCACCGATCCCGACCCGCACACCGAGCGTCCGGGCGCGGTGCTCGTCCAGGTCGTCGTCGATCTCCGTCGGCGGGGTGGTGGTGTCCACCGGCACAACGCTACGGGCTGCCCCGTGCATCCGGGCGCCGTTCCGGTGCACCGGTCAGTCGACGGGATCGACCTCGACGCCGTACGGGAACGGGCCCTGCACGGTGACGTCCGGTTCACACCCGGCAGCAGCCGAACGCATCGTCACGACCGTCGACCACGCCGCAGTGTCGCCCGGCTGCACCTCGTCGACCACCACCGCCTCGGTTCGCCCCCCGACCTCGACGAACAACGTGTATTCGCGGGCCTCGTCGTCGAGGTTCGTGACCGTGCCGCTGACGTCGGCACGGCGGCCGTCGACCGAACAGGAGGTGATCTCCGTGGTCGCGTCGCCGGGCTCGACGAAACGGATGACCTCGCGGAGGACGACGATCGACAGGATGACACCCACCACCGATGCCGCGATGCCGAGGCTGCCCATGACGATGCCGGCGATCGATGC
>CAXBAZ010000886.1:0-2012 GCA_963973395.1 uncultured Acidimicrobiaceae bacterium | reverse complement strand
TCCCGTACGTGTCCACGCGCGAAGACCTGATGGCGCACTACGGCCGCAACGGGCTCCAAGCCGAAGCGGTGGCGCTGGCCGAGTCGATCGGCTACTCGCTCGACATCAAGATCGACGACTACGCACTCGTCAACATGCAGGGATTCCTCGAGGTGATCGACGCTGTGGGCGGCGTCGACATCGAGATCACCCAGTCGCTGCCGATGCCCGGCACGATCCCCGGCGCCAAGTACGAGCTGCCCGACACGCTGGGTCCCGGCATGGTGCACCTCGACGGCACGCTGGCGATCGCCTACGTCCGGTCGCGCTCGGCCGACTCCGACTACCAGCGGATGGGCCGCCAGCGGCAGCTGCTGTCGGCACTCGGTTCTCAGGTCTCGGCCACCGACGCCCTCGGAGCGTTCGGTTCGGTCACCGGCGATCTCGAGAACTCGATGCGCACCTCGTTGTCGTCCGGCGAGTTCAGCGAGTTGCTCGATCGCCTCGGCGACAACGACGGCATCCACGAATCGATCGGGCTCACACCGCCGCTGATCACACCCGGCTCACCCGACTACCCGTTCATCCAGGGCGTGGTCGACGCCGTGGAGTCGGCCGTCGTCTCCGGAGCGAGCAGCGGCTTCGCCTCCTGAGACGACGGACCACCGTTCAGCGGGTGGGGCGCCCCGAGACCATCGTCCACGGCAGTGGGCGCCGCACCTCCACGACGTCGAACCGGTCGCTCACGAACCGTTCGAACGAACGTGCCGACCAGTGGTTGACGTGGCCCGGCGTGTTGCCGAGGTCGCGGAAGTACCGGCCTCTCGCCATGTTGCCGGCGCGCCAGATCGGTTCGCGCGGCACCGACAGCACGGCTGCGTGCCGACAGACGCGGGCGATCTCGCGAAGTGCGTCGGCCGGTCGGGGGATGTGTTCCAGGACTTCGAGCCCGACGACGAGATCGATCGATGCGTCCGCGAACGGCAGCCGGGTCGCGTCGCCGAAGAACATCGGGAGCCCGAGTGCCGCCCAGTCGCCGGCGAGGTCGTCGTCGAGGAGATCGAGGCCGATCACCGTTGCGTCGGAAAAACGTTCGACGAGCCGTTCGGTGACCCGGCCCTCGCCCGCTCCGACCTCGACGACGGTCGACGGGGCCAGACCCTCGAGCATCCCGTCGAGTGCATCGAAGAAGCCCCGCATCATGCGCTGCTCGACGGGATTGGTCGATGCGTACTTGTCGTAGTTGTTGCCCGCGACGTTGACGTTCACGCATCCGGACCGTATCCGGAACTCACGCCTATGCTCGGGCAACCATGGCTGAATCTGCGACACGCCTCGCCAAGTTGGTCATCCAGATCCCGTGCTTCAACGAGGCCGACACCCTGGCTGCCACGCTGGCCGATCTGCCGCGGAGTGTGTCGGGGGTCGACGTCGTCGAGTGGCTGATCATCGACGACGGGAGCACCGACGGCACCGCCGATGTCGCCCGAGCCAACGGGGTCGACCATGTCGTCACCCACTCCCGCAACCGGGGCCTGGCGGCGGCGTTCCTCACCGGGCTCGAGGCCGGGCTCCGCCTGGGCGCCGACGTGATCGTGAACACCGACGCCGACAACCAGTACGTCGCCGACTGCATCCCCGACCTCATCGCACCGGTGGTCGCCGGGGCGGCCGACATGGTCGTGGGGGAGCGACCGATCGCCGACATCGACGACTTCTCGTGGGCGAAGAAGAAGCTTCAGCGGCTGGGTTCACGGGTCGTGCGGAAGTTCTCCGGGACCGACGTGGCCGACGCCCCGAGCGGGTTCCGGGCGATCAGCCGCGAGGCCGCGCTGCGACTCCAGGTGTTCGGCAGGTTCAGCTACACGATGGAAACCCTCGTCCAGGCGAACGCCGAGGGCCTGGCGGTCGTGTCGGTGCCCGTGCGGGTCAACCCGCAGACCCGTCCGTCGCGGCTGGCCAAGAGCACGTTCCAGTACCTGCGGTCGTCGGGCCAGACGATCGTGCGCAGCTTTGCGCTGTACCACCCGTTC
>CAXBAZ010000885.1:0-2020 GCA_963973395.1 uncultured Acidimicrobiaceae bacterium | reverse complement strand
CAGCAGCAGCAACCGGTCGTGGCGTTCCGGCCCGACGTCGACGGCAACATGGCCGTCTTCGGTACCGGGGGGACCGGCAAGTCGGGTGCGCTGCGTGCGATCGCGATCGCGGCCGGCTTCGGCACGGTGCGCGGAGGTCCGACGTGGGTGTACGGCCTCGACTTCGGGTCCCGAGGTCTCCAGCCGCTGGCGGCGCTGCCGCACGTGGGCAGCGTGATCCCCGGCGACGATGCCGAGCGTGTGCAGCGACTGCTTCGTCGGCTGGATGCGATGATCGCCGACCGCAGCGTTCGGTACGCGCAGACCGAGTCCGCCACCATCACCGAGTACCGGCAACGCACCGGTCGGCACGATGAGCCGAGGGTGCTGGTGCTCGTCGACGGGGTCGGCGCGTTCCGTGCCGGCTACGAGGGTGGTCTGTCCACACGGTGGTGGGAGCTGTTCGTTCGGATCGCGGCCGAGGGTCGTGCGCTGGGCATCCACGTCGTGATGTCGGCCGACCGACCGACGTCGGTGCCGTCGAACCTCGCGTCGTCGGTCCAGCGCGAGCTCGTGCTCCGACTCGCCAGCGACATCGACCATGCCATGGTCGACGTCCCGGCCGACGCCTACGGGCCGGGCACACCGGTCGGGCGTGGCTTCCTCGACGGACGTGAGGTCCAGGTCGCGGTGATCGGTGGTTCGGCCGATCTGGCCGAGCAGGGCGTGGCGATCCAGCGGTGTGCGACGGCGATGTTGCACAGTGGCGTCGGGACGGCGCCGTCGATCGGCTCGCTCCCGGCGCGGGTGGCGTTGTCCGATCTGCCGAGCGAGGCGCGGCGGCCGACGATCGGGGTCGCCGACGACACCTTGAGCGCGGTCGGATTCGTGCCCGGTGGTGTCTTCCTCGTGGCCGGCGTTCCGCAGAGTGGGTCGAGCACGACGGTGGCGACGATGGTGCGGAGCCTCGTGGCGGTCGAGCCCGACACCGACTTCGTACTGCTCGGGAAGCGCCGGACACCCTTGGCATCCGTCGGGACGTGGGCGGTCGTGGCGCACGGAGTGACGGAGATCCGGCAGCTCGCGTCCAAGCTCGTCGGCCGCGTCGCCGACGCCGGCCGTGAGATCGTCGTCGTGATCGAGGCGGTCGGCGAACTGCTCGACACCGAAGCCGACGCGCCGGTGCAGGAGCTCGTGCGCGTCTGTCGTGACCAGGGGGTGTTCGTCATCGCCGAGGGGGAGACGAGCAGTCTGACGGGCTCGTGGCCGCTGCTCCAGGCAGTCAAGTCGCACCGGTGTGGCATCGTGTTGCAGCCGGACCAGATGGACGGCGACATGCTCTTCAAGACGCCGTTCCCGCGGACGACACGTTCCGAGTTCCCCGCCGGGCGCGGCCTGATGGTGCAGGGAGGCCGGGTGACCAAGGTGCAGGTGGCGGTGCCGGAGTGATCGAGATCGACGGCTACGCCGACATCGAGCAGATCGGCCGAGGTGGCCTCGGCGACGTCTATCGGGCGGTGCGGACGTCGACCGGTGGCGCGGTGGCGATCAAGGTGCTCCGCGACGTCTCCGACGAATCGGTGGCGTGGCACCGGACACGGCGTGAGCTCACGGCACTCGTCTCGCTCGCCGGCCACGCGAACGTGATCCAACTGATCGAGGTGCTCGACCTGGACGAGGGTCCGGCGTTGGTCATGGAGTTCGCGCCGGGTGGGTCGATCGCCGACCTGATGCTCCGTCGCGACGAGCCGCTGAGCGTCGGCGAGACGGTGCTGGTCGGGCGTCAGATCGCAACCGCGTTGAACGCGGCGCACGCACGCGGCATCGTCCATCGCGACGTCAAACCCCAGAACCTGCTCATCGATGCCTACGGTCAGGTCAAGCTGTGCGACTTCGGCATCGCGGCGATGGCCAGATCGGAGGCGTACCGGGCGCGCACGGGTGCGATCTCGATGCGGTACGCCAGCCCCGAAGACCTCGACGACGATGTCGATGTCGGGCCGGCCTCCGACGTGTATTCCCTGGGGGCGACGATGCTCCA
>CAXBAZ010000884.1:0-2026 GCA_963973395.1 uncultured Acidimicrobiaceae bacterium | reverse complement strand
GTCGATCGTGAGGTTGACGCCCATGGCATCGAGTTCGGCGATCGTGGTGAGCGCGTTGTCGACACGGTCCATGAGCACGCTCTCGGTGATCTCGAGGTGCAACGTCTCGGCGGGTACGCCGGCGCGGTCGAGTGATTCTCGAACCCGGTCGGCCAGTCGTCCCTGCGAGAGTTGCTGGGCCGAGACGTTGACCGCCATCCACAGCCCGGCCGAGACGCGTGCGTCGCGGCGCCACTCGGCGAGTTGCCGCGCGGCGCGGTCGATGACCCAGGTTCCGATGGGGCCGATCAGTCTGTCGGATTCCGCGATCGGGATGAACTCGGCCGGCGAGATGTCTCCGAGTTCGGGGTGCGTCCAGCGCAGCAGGGCTTCGAAGCCGACCGTTCGCAGGCTGGTGAGGTCGACGATCGGCTGGTACTCGAGGCGCAGTTCGTCGTGCTCGAGTGCGAGTGCGAGTGCGGCGCCGATGCCGCGACGCCGGGTCGCGCGGGCGCGGGCGTCATCGTCGAACACCACCACACGGTCGCCGCCGGCGCGCTTGGCGTCGTCCATCGCGGCGTCGGCGTCGGCGATGATCGATTCCGGCGAATCGACTCCGCTGGTCGTGGTGATCCCGACACTGAACGACAGCCCGTGAGGCCCGACGTGGTCGTCGCCGACGTCGCGCGTCTCGCCGAGCATGTGCTTGAGCCGTCGGCCGAACTCGGCGGCGCCGGCCCCGGCGTCGTCGGAGCGTCGGGCGATCATGAACTGGTCGCCGCGCATCCGGCCGACGAGGTCGCCGGGTTCGATCCACGTACCGATGCGCGCCGCGACCGATCGGAGCGCGTCGTCGCCCGTCAACGAACCGCTGACATCGTTCACCTGTCGGAAGTTGTCGATGCCGACCACGGCGACCATCACCTGGGCATCGGGATCGGTGCTCGCCAGCATGTGTCGCAGGTTGGTGTGGAGGGTGGCGGGGTTGGGCAGTCCGGTGAGCCAGTCATGGGTGGCCTGGAACTCGAGCGCTTCGTCGGCGGCGTGACGATCGGTGATGTCGAGCATCGTGCCGGTGATGAGATGTGCATTCGGCCCGGGAAGTCGCGTGCCCTGTGTGCGCACCCACCGCACCTCGCCGTCGGGACGGACGATGCGGTAGTCGAGTTCACCCCGTCCATGGGCGGTGGCAGCGCGTCCGAGCATCTCCGTGAGTGCGTCGCGGTCGTCGGGATGGACGCTGTCGAGCGCGCTCGAGTTCGCCGTGCTGCCGATCGGCACACCGAGGATGCGACAGAGTTCGTCGGATCGAATGAGGTCGCCGGTGTCGAGATCGAACTCGAAACTGCCGATTCGCGCGGCCGCCTGCGCATCCGCGAGGCGTCGGCGGTCGAGCTCGACCCGTTCGAGCAGAGCGACCCGTTCGGTCACGTCGCGCAGGTTGCCGACCACGCTCCCGACGGTCGGGTCGTCGAGGAGGTTCGTCGCCGTCTCCTCGATCCAGCGGATGTCTCCCTGACTGTCGACGATGCGGAAGTCGGCGGTCGACTGGTCACCGAGATTCGGGATCGACATCAACTCTGCGATCGCCGCGGCCCGGTCGTCGGGATGGACCAGGTCGGCCCCGTTGAGTCCGACGATGTCCTCCGGTCGGAACCCGAACAGATGCATACACGCGGGGCTCGCCCATTCGATGGTGCCGTCTGCCGCGAAGAAGATGACCAGGTCGGACGAGGTACGCAATGCCGCGGCAGCACGAGCCAACTCGTTCGATCGCCCCCATGCGGCGGGGTCCTGTTCGAGCTTCGTCGTCGCGGCAACGGGCAACGCCTGGGGTCGGCCCTCGATCTTGGACGAGAACGGCGAGCGCGGCGGCACCGGACGCTGCGCTATGAGGATCTGCTGCCCTTGGGCTGCGTGCTGAAACATGCGCGCCCCTTCATCAGCCTGCCGGGCTGGAGCCCGCGCGGCATGCTTGACGATGCCGGTCTGCGCGCGCGCTTTGCGGCGCCCCCCGAACAGCTGAGCCTGTTCTGATGCTGATCTG
>CAXBAZ010000883.1:0-2027 GCA_963973395.1 uncultured Acidimicrobiaceae bacterium | reverse complement strand
ACCCGCTTCCGAGAGCGTGGCATCACGCTGCCGACGCTCGCCCAGCTCGCCGACCCGTCCTCGTTCGACCACGACGAGTACGTCGGTGACGCCGACCCGCAGGGCCCTGATGCCCGCAACCTCTGGCGGGTGCACTGGTACAACGATCTGCAGGGCGGCCGGGTCGACGTGCCCCAGCACGTCGTGCTCCCCAAGGAGCTCACCGGCGTCAACAGCCCGATCATCGTGGTGTTCGGCGACCGCTTCCCCATGATCACGGCCCACAAGGTGCTGGCGGCATATGCGTGTCTCGCACCCCGCGTCGTGACCGGCCAGTTCGACCCGACCCGGCATCGTGCGATCTGGCCGTCCACCGGCAACTACGCCCGCGGCGGCATCGCGATCAGCCGCATCATGGCCAGCCGCGGCGTGGCGATCCTGCCCGAGGGCATGAGTCAGGAGCGATTCGACTGGCTGAACCGCTGGTGCGAGAACCCCGACGAGGACGTCATCCGCACATTCGGTACCGAGTCGAACGTGAAGGAGATCTACGACGCCTGCAACGAACTGGCGAAGGACCCGGGCAACTTCGTGCTCAACCAGTTCTCCGAGTTCGGCAACCATCTCGCGCACTACACGGTGACGGGTCGTGCGCTCGGCCACGTCTTCGAAACGGTCCGCGACGCCCGCGGCCACGACCTCCGGTTGGCGGCGTTCACGTCGGCGACCGGCTCGGCCGGCACGATCGCGGCCGGCGATCGGCTGAAGGAGGAGTACGGGGCCAAGATCGTCGCCGTCGAGGCGCTCGAGTGCCCGACAATGCTCGAGAACGGCTACGGCGAGCACAACATCCAGGGCATCGGCGACAAGCACATCCCCCTCATCCACAACGTGATGAACACCGACGTCGTGTGCGCCATCAGCGACGCCGCCACCGACGAGCTCGACGTGATGTTCAACACGTCGGCCGGCCGCGAGTACCTCTCACGGTCGAAGGGCATCTCCGACGAGCTGCTCGACGACCTCCCACACTTCGGCTTCTCGTCGATCTGCAACACGCTCGCCGCGATCAAGACGGCGAAGCTCCTCGACCTGGGCCCCGACGATGCGATCGTGACCGTCGCCACCGACGGTGGAGCGATGTACCCGAGTTCGCGCGCTGAGTTCCTCCGTACCCGGTATCGGGGCGAGTACAGCCACACCGATGCGGCCGAGGCGTTCGGGCAGCACCTCGGCGACGTCACCACCGAGCACACGATCGACATGACCGAGGCCGATCGCCGGCGCATCTTCCAGCTCGGCTACTACACGTGGGTCGAGCAGCAGGGCACCCCGTTCGAACTGTTCGAGCAGCGTCGCTCGCAGGAGTTCTGGCGTGGACTCCGGCGCTACGTCGGAGTCTGGGACGACATGATCACCGACCTCAACGACCGCGTCGCATCCGGCTGACGCTCGAAGTCACCGACGCCGGGCCCCGCCTGCCTCACTCTCGGTCCATCGCCGTGAGTGGCCGGGCAGCACGCTGCCTGCTCGTCGACGTCGAGTTCACTGTGTCGAGGTGAACGTTCGTCGTCTGCGGTTTCGTCGCATGTCGACCGGGTCTCCCGCCTCGGCACCCGAATGGTCTCGTGCGGTGGCCGGTGGGACAATCGGCCCGTGAGCGAACGACCGCCGGGCGGAACCAGCGACGCGGCGCAGCCCCTCGGACGCAGAACGACACGCCGTCGTTTGCTGGTGGGTGCCGCGACCGTCGTCGGAGCCGGCGCGGCGACGGGACTGGCGGTCGCCTCCGGCGTGATCGAGCCGCCCGGCAGGGTTCGGCGACTGATCTTCGGTGACGGGCCGACGGCGGAGATCCCGGAGGTCGACGCCGGTGAGGTTCGATTCGAACGCGTCCGGTCGGATGCTCGTGGTCGGGAAGTCGGGTTGTTCGCCGCTGTGCCGGCCGGATTCGGAGATGGTGGCGGGCTTCCGGTGTGTCTCGTACTCCACGGAGCGAGTGCCACCGCCGAGGACCTGACGAGGTTCGGCTACCCCGAGTTCCTGAC
>CAXBAZ010000882.1:0-2027 GCA_963973395.1 uncultured Acidimicrobiaceae bacterium | reverse complement strand
CGCCGAGCTCTCCGAGATGCCGACCTCGGCCCGAGACCCACGCTCCGGACGCTCGCTGACTCCGGACCAGGCACGCCAGCTGCTCGATGTCGCTGCCCAGGACCGGCTCGGCGGACTCGTCACCGTTGGCCTCATGCTCGGGCTCCGTCCGGGCGAGCTGTGCGGCCTTCGCTGGGAGGACGTCGACCTGGACGCCGGCGTGCTCTCTGTGACCCAGTCACGGAAGCGCACCACCGACGACGACGGCCGCGAGGCGCTCGTCCTCGGCGCCCCGAAGACGAGGAAGTCCAGGCGGGCTCTGGTCTTGCCACGACCCGTCGTTGACGCATTGCGACAGCACGAGGCCCGCCAGCGTGACGAGCGTCGGAACGCAGGCGAGCGCTGGCAGGACCTCGATCTCGTCTTCCCCACGAGTGTCGGCACTCCGATGAGCCCGAGCAACCTCCGCCGCGACCTTGCCCGCATCACGGTCGCCGCCGGCCTCGGTCGCTGGTCGCCGAACGAACTGCGCCACTCGGCGGCGTCGTTGCTCTCAGCCTCGGGCGTCCCGCTCGAACAGATCGCCGACGTCCTCGGCCACACCGACACCCGGATGCTCCTCAGGCACTACCGGCATCCCATCTCCCGAACCATCGACGCTGCTGCCGCCCCGATGGAGCGGCTTTTCGGCGAGCCGGGAGGCGAGCGATGAAGCGACGGTTCGTTCGACCCGACGACGAACTCGACGATGGGGACGAGCTGATCCTTCGAGGCGGCGACCTCGACCCGGCGATCATCCGACGGGACGCGCAGCGGATGTTCGACATCTACGGGACCTACGGCATCTCGGTCTTCGCCCTTCGCGGGGCCACGATCGACGAGCTGGCGCAGGAGGCCCCGCTGGTGCGGTTCCCGCACTTCACGGTCATGACGGTGCGGACGATCCGACTCCTGGGTCTGCGGCTGGAGCCGACAGGACGGAACCACCGGCACTACACGCTGACGCTGCGATCGCTCGACGAGGACGTTGCTGCCCTCGTCTCCGCCGACCACCACGTGTGGATGAACCCGTACCATGAAGCCTGAGCCGAATGGAGGGCTCGCAATGGACCTCGCACTCGACATCGTCGCCGACCTCAACGCACAGGACGACGACGGCCTTGGCTGGTCGACGCTCGCTGATGCGTCAGATCCGAGCCGAATCGTCCCGGGAGCGCTGCTGCTCGCAGGCAACGAGGCGGCGACCGCCGTCGTGCGCATCGTCGCTGTCGACGAGGACGGCCAGATCCACTTCTCCGTGCTCCCTGGATCTGTCGAGAAGAACCGCCACCTTCTCGGACCAGACTCCGCCTGAGTCTGCGGCGAGTACCCGCCAGCGCGTTCTCTGCGGGTCGATATCCGGCGCGCAGGGTGCGTCCAGATCCGGCAGTAGTTGGTGGCGCCGGTTGGCAGTCGATGGCCATGGTGCGAAATTGGATCGGCACTGGATGCCCGAGTGGCCGTCGACGCTGGTGGTGACCGAGAGCCCAGAGGACTCACGAGGGGGTGGTCCTTGTCGACCGGAGCGCGGGCTACGCCGTCGCCGCAGCGCTGCCAGTGATGGCGCTGAGTTCATCGAGCACTCCGAAGTGGGTGACCTCGAAGTTGTCGAATCCCTCGGTGGCCATCAGTCCGGCTGCCAACTCGCTCGCCAAGTAGCGCTCTGCGGCATCTCGGTCTGTGAACAGGTGGAATCCACCGAAGCCCGTCGCCGTGCTGATCCACGTCTTGCTCAGAAAGCCCGGCTGTTGTCGTAGCGCCTGGGCATAGTCGCGGAACGGCTCGGCGAGTTGGTCTTGCGACGCCGCGCAGTCGAACGTGATGAGGGTGGCGTGCATGGGATGGACCTCTTTCGTGGGGGTGCTGTCCTCCATTCATCGTCGGGCCGGCTGGATCCTGTCGGAACCCACCCGACCGGACCGAAGGTGTCGAGCAACGGAAGCTGCATCGGTGCCGATTGTCGGTGGTCGTGGAACGTGAAGCGCCCCGGGTCTGGTGGAGGCTCCAAC
>CAXBAZ010000881.1:0-2047 GCA_963973395.1 uncultured Acidimicrobiaceae bacterium | reverse complement strand
GGGCCAAGTCGATCGAGCTGGCGGCGACGCAAGCCGACTCCGTCCCCGGCGAGCACCGCTACACGGCCACATGCACCGTCAACCCCCGCGACTTCGGCATCACCCACCCGTTCATCCGTCGCGACGTCGAGATCAACGTCGACGTCTGGCTCGAACGGGCCGGCGGGTGAGCGCCGGCCGCACCCACGGTCCCAGTCGCGCCCACGGCGACGTCCGATGGCTCGACGCCGACGAGCAGGCCACGTGGCGGGCACTGCTGCTGTGCTCCCAGCTCCTGGACGAGGCCCTCGACCGCCAGCTCCAACGCGACTCGGGACTGGCCCACAGCCATTACGCCATCCTCGCCGCGCTCTCGGAGGTCGCCCACTCCGCGATGCGAATGAACGAGCTGGCCTCGGTGCTTCGCTTCTCCTCCAGCCGGATGACCCACGCCATCGCCAGCCTCGAACGCAAGGGATGGGTCACCCGAAACCGCTGCCCCGAAGACGGCCGCGGTCAGTACGCGGCCCTCACCGACCAGGGCAGGCTGGTGCTCGAACAGGCCGCGCCGGGACACGTCACCGAAGTCCGTCGCTGTGTGTTCGATCGCCTGACCCCGATCCGGCAACGTCAGCTTCATGACATCTGTACCGCCATCCTCGACGGCCTCGACCCACAGCTCCACGTCACACGGTCTGGGCCCATCCGTTCGGCGAGAACCCGAGACGGTCGATCTCATCGACGCTGAGATCGCGCGGCCAGGGTGCGGGATCGACCGGTCGGTGCCGAGCGCATCGAGATCGGCGACGCAGCGCCGAAGTGGATCGCGCCGCTGACGACCGATGCCGCGAGGTACGGAGACAAGTCGGCCTGTGACGAGGATCGGTGCAGGATCCTGAACGCTGGTAGGTCAGCCGTCTCCACCGTTCGTCGTGTGGTTGACGCCGTCGTCGCTTGCCGCTGGGCTTACCCGCAGCTCCTGTGGGGGGGGCGGAGGCGACGGAGGCAGCTGGCGACCTTCAGCTCTCCCGGACCAGCCGCGACGCGCCTCATCCGTTGAAGGTGCCGCTATCTCCGGTGTGGCCGCGTCACCCGGTTGGAGCTGGCGCATCGCGCTCCTGAAGAACGCCTCGACGACGATGTCGTGTGCATCGGTCGGACCGACCAGCACCGGTGCGAAACAGAGCAACTCGCCGGCATGGGAGCGCCAGAACTCGTCAGCCGAAGATGTGGCGGCCGACGCGGACATGCGGTTCTACGACGCCGCGATCGTGTGGCGTCTGCCGTGCGGCGCGTTCGTCTGGACGCCCGCCGACGACTCCCGGGTGGTGTCGATCGCGGGCCTGATCCCGCTGTCGCAGCTGTGGTTCGCCGAGGTGTACGACCGTCTCGACCGTGAGTTCGCCGTGGGCGCGATCGGCCCCCAGGAAGTGCTGTGGCGCGACTGCGGCGGCGGGGAGTGGCAACGTGCGGAGTGACGTGACCATCGTCGAAGGGGCGCTCGGCGTCGCACCGCTCGGCGTCGCACCGCTCGTCGCCGCACCGCTCGTCGCCGTTGCGTGTGTTCGTCCTCGTGTTCGTCCAGGTGTGCTGCGTGCGTCAACGATCGGCGTTACGCCTGCCCGGTTCGGCCCCGCTCCGGTTCTACTCCGGACGCTGTAGGTCGGTCATCATGTGCAGTCAGGCTCGTGATCACCGCCCGATTTCTGGTCACACACTGGCACTATCAGTGCAAGGGCGGCGGTTGCGCCGCCGTTCGGTGCGGTCGATCCGCACCTGTGCGGGGTCCCGAGAGGCGACGTCGTGGTCGCGTCGGTAGGCCGGATCACCGCCGGGACGGGCTACGACTACCTCACTCGTGAGGTCGCCACGTCGAAGCATGACTACTACACGGGCGCTGGCGAGACACCGGGCCAGTGGGCCGGGCGCGGCGCCGTGGTGCTCGGTCTGGCGGGTGAGGTGGACGCCGACGACATGGCTGCGCTGTACGGCCGGTTCGTGGTGCCGTCGACCGCCGGCGGGACGAGGCTGCCATCGGGACGATGGCTGCACGAGCAGGTTCTGGGCC
>CAXBAZ010000880.1:0-2047 GCA_963973395.1 uncultured Acidimicrobiaceae bacterium | reverse complement strand
CTGGTCAGCCCGAAGTCACGGCTGCTCGCGGGTGGCGTGGGTCTCGGCCTCACCTTCTCGGCGGTCACCGACACGTGCGCCATGGGCAACCTGCTCTCCCGGCTCCCGTACAACCGGGGCCCGGAGTGCGACCTCGACTGCGTGCTCGACGACATCCGCGCCTGACCGACCGCACCCCTTGACCAACTTTTGTCCGTACATATACAGTCCCAACCTGAACGAAAGGAGTGGGGGCTCATGAAGTTCAACCAGTACTACCTCGAGTGCCTCTCGCACGCGTCCTATCTCATCGGTGACGAGACGAGCGGCCGAGCGGCCGTGATCGACCCGCAGCGCGACGTCTCCGAGTACCTCGCCGACGCCGCCGAGGCGGGGCTCACGATCGAGCTCGTGATCGAGACGCACTTCCACGCCGACTTCCTGTCTGGCCACCTCGAACTCGCCGAGGCGACCGGTGCCAAGATCGTGTACTCCGCCGTCGCCGAAACCGAGTTCGAATCGGTGGGTGTCGCCGACGGCGAGCGGTACCCGCTGGGTGACGTCGTGCTCGAGTTCCGTCACACACCCGGCCACACCCCCGAGTCGATGAGCATCGTCGTGTTCGAACACGGCGACGACGCGACGCCGTACGGGGTGCTGACCGGCGACACACTGTTCATCGGTGACGTCGGGCGTCCCGACCTGCTCTCCTCGATCGGGTTCACCCGCGAAGAACTCGCCGACAGCCTGTACGACTCGCTCCACGACCAGTTGATGACGCTGCCCGACTCGACGAGGGTGTACCCGGCACACGGCGCCGGCTCTGCATGCGGCAAGAACCTGTCGACCGACCTGTGGTCGACGATCGGCGACCAGAAGGCCACCAACTACGCGTTGCGAGCCCCCGACAAGCCGACGTTCATGCAACTCGTCACCGAGGGCCAGCCGCCCGCACCCGGCTACTTCGTGTACGACGCGATCCTCAACCGCAAGGACCGCGAGCTGCTCGACGAGTCCGAGCTGCCCCCGGCGATGTCGTACGACGAGCTGTCGGCGGCGCTCGAGCGCGGTGCCATGCTCATCGACGGGCGCAATCCCGAGGAGTTCGCCCAGGGACATCTGCGCGGAGCGGTCAACGTCGGTCTCGAGGGCCGGTATGCCGAGTTCGCCGGATCCGTGATCCCTCCCGACGTCGACATCGTGCTCGTGACCGAACCCGGCGCCGAGCTCGAAGGCAAGAACCGGCTCGCACGGATCGGATTCGACCGGGTCATCGGCTACCTCGACCAACCGTACAAGGTCATGTTCCAGCACCGCGACGTCGTCCAGGTCGCATCTCGGCTGACGGCAGCGGCATTCGGCGCCGTGCGGGCCGAGATCGACGACCTGCAGATCGTCGACGTCCGGAATCCCGGCGAGCTTGAGGGTGGCATGGTGCCCGGCGCGGTCGCGATCCCCGTCGGGCAACTGCCCGACCGTGCCGACGAGCTCGACCCGGCCCGGCCCACGGTCGTGTACTGCGCCGGCGGCTACCGCTCGTCGGTCGCGGCGAGTGTGCTGCGACAGCGCGGCTTCGCCGATGTGAGCGACATCGTCGGTGGCTACGGCGCCCTCGACCTGATCGATTCCGTTCCGGGAACCTGATCGCTCGTGACCCGCCTCGGATTCGCGCTCCTGAGCGACAGCTGCATCGGCTGCCACGCATGCACGGTGGCGTGCAAGTCGGAGCACGACGTGCCGCTGGGCGTGAACCGGACCTGGGTCAAGTACATCGAGACCGGCTCGTTCCCGAACACGGGCCGGTCGTATTCGGTGATGCGCTGCAACCAGTGCGACGACGCGCCGTGCATGACGATCTGCCCGACACACGCACTGTTCCGCGCGCCGAACGGCGTGGTCGACTTCGACGACGACAACTGCATCGGCTGCAAGTCGTGCATGAACGCGTGTCCGTACGACGCGCTCTACATCAATCCCGAGACGAACACGGCCCACAAGTGCAACTACTGCAACCACCGCGTCGAGGTCGGTCTCGAGCCGGCCTGTGTCGTCGTGTGCCCGACACAGG
>CAXBAZ010000879.1:0-2049 GCA_963973395.1 uncultured Acidimicrobiaceae bacterium | reverse complement strand
GATCTCGGAGGAGAAGGTCGCGAAGGTCTCGACGAGCCGGGTTGCGATCAGATCGGGATCGGGCCGCGTCGTGCCGACGACGGTCCATCGCTCACCGTCGCGACGCAACCAGCCGTCCTCGGTCAGCATCTCCAGGAAGCGGCGCAACAGACGGTGATGTGCCGGGAGCACCCGCAACGAGTCGGCGAGGCCGTCGAAGTCGAACGAGAGTCCGTCGCGGAGGTCCAGCCCCAGGTCCGCGAGGCCGGCGACGACGTGGGCCGCGCACAGCTCGTCGAGGCGGGGGAGGAAGTCGTCGTAGCCGCCGACGCCGTTCGCCGCGCCGATGTCGGACGCGATCGCGTCGATCTCGGCGGCGGTCGCGTCGATGTCGGCGAGGAACCTGCCCGGGTCGGCACTGCGCGCGGTCGGGAGCGCACACGGCTGCCAGTCGACTCGGTAGACCAGCCCGTCAACGCCGCCCGGCGCTGGGCCGGCAGCGTCGTCCCCCCAGGCTCTGACTCCGTCGATCCAGAACCGCTCGCGTTGGAACGGATAGGTCGGCAGCACGGGCGGCGGCCCGGTGCGATCTCCGTGCCACGCGGCCCAGTCGATGACGACGCCGCGACTCCACAGCCGGGCGACCGCCGTGGCGATCTCGCGGCACTCCGGTCGCTCGCTGCGCATCGAATGGACCCAGTCGTGGTCGTCGGCAGAGAAGCGCGCCGCCAATCCACTGAGCGTGGGTTGTGGACCGATCTCGAGGAACAACCGGTGTCCGGCGCCACTGAGCGCGGCGATCGCATCGGCGAAGCGCACGGGCTCGCGAACGTGACGGCGCCAGTAGTCGGCGGTTCCGACGCGGTCGCGGCCGACGGTCTCGCCGTACAGGCACGACACGAACGGCACGTCGGGTTCGGAGAACGTCACCTCGGACGCGACGCGCTCGAACTCGTCGAGGATCGGATCCATCGCCGGCGAATGGAACGCATGGGAGACGCGCAGGTCGCGATGATCGACACCGGCGGCCTGGATCACGGCCGCGACACCCTCGGACGAGCCGCTGATCACGACGCTGTCGGGAGCGTTGACGGCCGCGATCGACACCTCGCCGTCGCCCGCGGCCAGCACGTCGGCCACGTGGTCGGCGGGAGCCAGCAGGGACACCATCCGACCGCCAGGCGGGAGATCCTGCATCAGCCGCCCGCGGGCTGCGGTCAGGGCGAGCCCGGCTTCGAGGTCGAACAACCCGGCAACGTGCGCGGCGGCGAACTCGCCGACGCTGTGCCCGGCGACGGCGGTGGGTTGCACGCCCCACGACCGCCACAGCGCGGCAAGGGCGACCTGGAGCGAGTACAGCGCGGGCTGGGCGTTGCCGGTGGCGTGGATGCGCTCGTCGTCCGCGAACATCGTCTCGAGCAGCGCGAGACCGGCGTGCTCCCGCAGCCACGCGTCGCACCGGTCGAGCACCTCGGCGACGACCGGCTCCGCGTCGTACAGCTCGCGCCCCATGCCACCGTGTTGCGAGCCCTGCCCGGTGAAGAGCCAGACCGGCCTAGCGGCACGTGGCGCTGCGAAGTGGCCGCGCACGGCGCGCTTCGCGGTCCCGCCGCGGCTCCGGGCGAGCATCTCGTCGCGAAGCTCGTCGGTCGATCCGACGACGTACGCCTCCCGATGTGGGAACACGTTGCGTCCGGTGTTCAGCACCCGGCACACGGGTCCGAGCTCGAGGTCGTGGCTCTCGAGGTGGGTGCCGTGACGGACGGCCATCTGATCGAGGGCTGGCGCCGTCTGGGCGGAGATCGTGGCGATGTCGACGGGTCGGCGTGGCGGGGTGGTCGACGCCGGGGCCGCGGCCGGGGGTGCCGCGACCAGGAGGTGGACGTTGGTGCCGGAGAACCCGAACGAGCTGACACCGGCGATCCGCGGGCGGTCTGGACGGTCGGGCCACTCGGTGTTGGTGGTGGGCACGTCGATCGGCAGGTCCGCCCAGGGGATCACGGGGCTCAGCTCGGCGAGGTGCTGGTGCGCTGGGACCACCCGGAATTTGGCCAGCTGCCGCCGGACCGG
>CAXBAZ010000878.1:0-2056 GCA_963973395.1 uncultured Acidimicrobiaceae bacterium | reverse complement strand
GGGCGAGGGTGTGAGCTGACGATGGACGAACTGAATCTGGCGATGTTGCTGGTGCGCGTCGTCATCGGCGTGACGCTCGCTCTCCACGGTGTGCAGAAGGTCCGGGGCGGTCTCGATGGTGTGGCGAACTGGTTCGACGGCATGGGCATGCGTCCCGGATGGATCCACGCGCGATTCGCAGCCTTCGGCGAGATCGCGGCCGGCGTGTGCCTCGCGACCGGGTTGCTCACCACGTTCGCCGCGTTGGGGTTCGTCGGGCTGATGTCGGTCGCCGGCTGGACCGACCATCGTGGCAAGGGCTTCTTCATCCTGAAGCAGGGCTGGGAGTACGTGATGGTGCTCGCGGTCGTCGCGGTCACGATCGCGATGCTGGGGCCGGGCGAATGGTCGGTCGATCACGCGCTGGGCATCGACGACGCTCTCGACGGCTACGTCGGGTTGCTCGTCTCGGCGGGTGGTGGTCTGGTGGCCGCCAGCGCGCTGCTGGCCGCGTTCTACCGGCCGCCGGCCGAGGGATGACGCGGATCGTCGCGGTCAGGCGGTGGCGCGGGCCGCGACGTCGGGATGGTCGCGGTGGATCGTGTCGCCGACGTGGCGACCGAGTTCGACGGCCTCGGGATACACGGCCCGCCCGATCCGCATGTCGCCGATGTCGCGGAGCCGACCGCCACCGTGTCGTGTCATCGACGGGGACGGCACCACCTGGAGCACCGACCCACGGTGTCGGTCCGACCAGGACCGGATCTCCCGCTCGGCCTGGAACGCGCCGAGGCGACCGGCGAGGCCGAGGCCCTTCACCGCGAACGGTGTGACCGCGAGCAACAGGTCGGCGGCCGGAGCGAGGTCGATCGACGCGAGGCTCACCGCACCTCCATCGACGTAGCGCTTGCCGTCGATGCGGTGCGGTCGCACCAGCAGCGGCACCGACGAGCTGGCCGCGACGATGTCGGCGAGTGGGTACTCGTCCGACCGGAGCACGCGCCGCCGCAACGTGAGGAGTCGGACTGCGACGGCGCCGACGTCGGTCGCCCCGCGCTCGCCGTAGATCGGCCCCGCGAGGTCGATGCCGACCGACCGTCGCCGTCTCGACGCCCGGTCGGTGTAGCGCGTCCAGAGCGTCGCGACGTCGTCGAACGTGAGACCGGTGTCGATCGCGGCGGCGGCGTGCGAACCAGCCGAGGTGCCGAGCAGCGCCGGTCGCCGGAGGTCGAACCCGCGATCGTGCAGTCCGTCGGCGACCCCCATGTTGAACCCGAACCCGAAGGCGCCGCCACCACCGAAGCAGACGGCGAGTGGAGGGCGGGTCGATGGTTCGGTCACACGGTCACCCTACGGAGCCGTCCGGACGGGCACCCGTGAACGCTCGGTGAAACGGGTTGCCATCCCTTTACGGTTCGTCAAGGCGGCGGTACTGTCCGGGGCATGGCGAACATCGTGAGAGCAGCCCTGCTGCAGACGGACTGGACCGGCGACAAGGAGTCCATGATCGACAAGCACGAGGAGGCGGCCAGGGAGGCCGCGGCTCAGGGGGCGCAGGTCATGTGCTTCCAAGAGCTCTTCTACGGCCCGTACTTCTGTCAGGTGCAGGACGCCCAGTACTACGAGTACACCGAGGAGATCCCGGACGGGCCGACCACACAGCGGTTCCAGAGCGTCGCCAAGGAACTCGGCATGGTGATGGTGTTGCCGATGTACGAGATCGTCCAGGCCGGGCTCTACTACAACACGGCGGCGGTGATCGACGCCGACGGCACCTACCTCGGCAAGTACCGCAAACAGCACATCCCGCAGGTCAAGGGGTTCTGGGAGAAGTTCTATTTCACGCCGGGCACCGAGGGGTATCCGGTGTTCGACACCGCGGTCGGAAAGGTCGGTGTGTACATCTGTTACGACCGCCACTTCCCCGAAGGCTGGCGCTGCCTCGGTCTGAACGGTGCCGAGATCGTGTTCAACCCGTCGGCGACGCATCGCGGGCTGTCCGAGTACCTCTGGTCGATCGAGCAGCCCGCAGCGGCGTGCGCCAACATGTACTACGTCGGGGCGATCAACCGGGTCG
>CAXBAZ010000877.1:0-2058 GCA_963973395.1 uncultured Acidimicrobiaceae bacterium | reverse complement strand
CGGCCGCCGAACCCGACTGATCACGCTCGACTCGCTCGACTCGCTCGCATGACGGTCGTCCGCGGCGTCACGGGCGGGTCGGCCACGGAGGTCAGCGCCCGCCCGGATCATCGATCCGGTCGGCGAGCATTCGGCTCAGCGACGCTTGGCCGCCTGCGCCTGCTCGCGGCGCAGGCGGGCTTCTTCCTGCTTGCGCTGCTTCATCTCCTTGCGCTTCGCCTTGATCGCGGCGCGCTCGGCCGGATCGACCTTCGGGCCCTGGACGATCGGGCTGATCGGCTTCGGCTCGGCCTTCGGCAGCTTGAGGTCGTCGTCGTTCTTGAGGATGTCGCGGATGATCGCCGAGGCGGGCGCCTCACCGGCGACGGTCGAGGCCAGCATCAGCTGGGTGACTGCCTTGCCGTGCTGGTCGATCAGCCCGGGCAACACCTCGCGGAGCTGTTCGGACGTCGGGTGGTCGGCATGTTCACCGAGCTGCTCGATGCACTGGGCGAGGCAGGCATCGGTCAGCACGAGCGCGGCGCTCTCCATGGTGCCGTCGAGCCGACCCTTCCCGATCGCGGCGCGAACCGACTCGGGCGAGGCGGTACCGCCGACGAGTTCGTCGAGCGCGTCGCGGTGTTCGTCACCCAACGCGTCGATCGTGGTCTGGAGTTCTTCGTCCGAGGCGTTCGCGAACGCGCGGTCGAGGAGTCCGAGGGACTGGAGGCGGGTCTTCACCTGATTCACGCCGCTCGACGCTACCTGGCACCGCCACCCGATGCTGATCGGCGGCGTCGGCGCGCGTCAGACGGCCCGCGGGGGAGCGGTCGTCCGGCGCACCACCAGGCGGATCGCCGCCGGCTCGGTATCGACCAGCCCGTGGTCGTGACCGAGCTGTGTCACCACGAGACGGGCGGCCCGGGCCCCGTGCTCGGCGACATCCTGGTGCACCGTCGTGAGGCCGACGACCGGGGCGAAGTCGTGGTCGTCGACGCCGACCAGCGAGACGTCGTCGGGGATCTTCACCCCTCGCTCCTCGGCGGCGAGGATGACGCCGAAGGCCATCTCGTCCGCGAGGGCGAAGATCGCCGTCGGTGGATCGGCGCGGTCCATCAGCGCGTGCAGAGCGTCGGCGCCGTCCTGCACCGTGAAGTTGCCCGCGACGAACAGGGACGGATCGGGCTCGATGCCTGCGCTCCGCAACGCCGCTTCGAACCCGTTCTGCCGGTGGTGGGGGACGATGAACGGGAGCTCGTCGGGGCCGTTGATCAGACCGATCCGGCGATGACCGAGATCGATCAGGTGCTGGGCGGCGAGGCGACCGACCTCGACGTCGTCGATGCCGACGGACGGGATCTGGGGCAGTTCGTGGCCGACCGACACGAGCGCGAGCGACTGTTCGGCGAGTGCCGCGAGTTCCTCCGACGAGACGCGGACGTCGACGAAGATGATCGCGTCGACCCGTCGATGGATCGCGTCGGCGGCCGAGAAGACGTTGCAGTCGCGCGATCCCGGACCGACGCCGACCACGATCGTGTCGTACCCGGCTTCGGCACACACGGCCTCGACGCCGGCGACCACGTGCGAGGAGTACCAGCCGTTCAGCAGTTGGACGACGACGGCGACCGACCGCGACCGGCCCGTCGCCAGACGGGATGCCGCCGGGTCGGCGTGGTAGTCGAGTTCGGCGGCGGCAGCCTCGACCCGGGCCCGGGTCGAGTCGGCGACGTTCGGTAGGTTCCGGAGGGCGCGCGACACCGTCGCGACCGACACGCCGGCGGCTCGGGCGACGTCTTCGATCGTCGCACGGTCGCGGCGGGCGTGGCTCGGTTGGGCAGCAGGAACACTCATAGGTCACCCGACGAGGGGCCCACCCATGAAAGCGGTTACAGCCCGCCGGGTCAAGCCGACCGGTCGAGCCGGACGGATGGTGGTCGCCGGTTTCGATACGCTCGGGGTCGACCGAAGAGGGACAGCACGTGACACCGAACGACGCTCGACGAGCCATCTCGCTCGTCGATCTCACCGATCTGACCGACGATTGCGACGAGGCGGCCGTCGCCGCACTGTGCACCC
>CAXBAZ010000876.1:0-2065 GCA_963973395.1 uncultured Acidimicrobiaceae bacterium | reverse complement strand
CAGCGGGGGCACGAGGCCGACCGACTCGACGATCGCCGTCTCACCGCCGATCACGTTCAGCGTCTCGATCAGCTCGTCCGGGCTCAGCGAGGTGCGCAGCGTCCCGCCGATCGCGTCGGCGACCGAACCGAACGAGAGCGCCACATCGGCGAGCGACACCTGCTGGGCGAGAGCGGCGAGCAGACCGCGTTGCCGCCGTGCCCGCCGATAGTCGTTGTCACCCTTCCTGCTCCGTGCGTACCCGAGCGCCGTCGAGCCATCCATCTCGACGCGGCCCGGCCCGATCGTGTCGGGGTACTGCGTGGGAGCGCCCGGCACGTTGCCCGGCATCGGGACGGCGGCCGGGAGGTCGAGCGTGACCCCACCGAGCGCGTCGACGAGGTCGAGGAACCCCTGCATGTCGACGAGCACGTAGTCGTGGATCGTGACGTCGAGCGAGTAGCCGATGCCCTGCGCGATCGCGACGACGCCCGGTCGGATGTCACCGACGGCGTACGCGTCGCGCAGGTTCTGGCGCGACGACACCGTCGGGTACACCGCGTTGGCGATTCCGGTGTAGCCGTACGGGTACGCGGCCTCGAGGGCGCTCCCGGGCGGGAAGAGCATCAGTTCGAGGTTGCGGGGCACGGAGATCAGTGCCGCACGTCCCGACGGCCGGTGCAGGCTGAACAGCATCATCGAGTCGGTGCGCAGGCCACTGCGACCGGGCCCGGCGTCGCCGCCGAGCAGGAGCACGGTCGTGATGTCGACGAGATCCGCTGCGCTCACACCCGAGTCGGGTCGAGTGGGTTTGGCCGGCAGCGTGGTCGTCGTGGTGGTGACGACCACGGTGTCGCCGACCGCGCCGCGGGGCTCCAGTTCGACGTCGGTCGTCGACGGCGCCCGCACGGTGGTGGGTGGGGTCGTGGCCGAACTCGGGGGCGCCGGCGCGGTCCGGTCGGAGTCGAACAGCGGACCGCCGGCGGTCTCGGTGAACGTCGGCGCCAGCGCTGCACGCGCGCGTCCCACCTCCACGACCGCGACCGCTCCGGCGACCAGCGCGACCACGGCCACGACCGCCGCTGCCGTCTCGGCGCGATCGAACGACCGGGTCCGTCCTGCCGCCACCCACACCTCGACGAGGGCCACGATGCGGGCGACGATCGCCACGCAGCCGACGCCCATGACGACGGCCAGGAAGCGACGGTCGAGTGTGAGCGCGGCCCAGCTCCGTCCACCCGCCACGACGTACACGGCGAGCGCGAGCGGAACGATCACGCCTCCTGCGAGCAGCACGCTCGCGGCCCGGCGGCGACGCGTGCGCGCCGACCAGCCGGGTGCCACCAGGGTGGCCGCGATCTCCGTGTGCACGAGCTATTTCTCCTACCGCCGTAGTGATAATCCCGACCCCTGCATCGTAGACTGAGTGCCATGACCGAGCTGTTCCAGGTCGATGGGTTGCACGCCCGGCCGACCACCGAACCGGGTGCGACTCCCGGCGACGACATCCTCCGTGGCCTCTCGCTCACCGTGCGGGCGGGTGAGGTGCACGCCATCATGGGCCCGAACGGATCGGGCAAGAGCACGTTGGGCACCACCCTGCTCGGCTCACCCGAGTACGAGGTCACCGCCGGGTCGATCACGTTCCGCGGCGACGACGTCACCGACTGGCCGACCGAGGAGCGGGCGAAGGCCGGCATGTTCCTGGCGTTCCAGTACCCGCAGGAGATCCCCGGGGTCTCCGTGATCCAGTTCCTCCGGGCTGCACTGTCGGCGCGCAAGGGTGTCGACCTCTCCGTGCTCGAGCTCCGCCTGGCCACCATGGACTGGATGAAGCGGCTCGGGATGGACTCGTCGTTCGTCGACCGCTACCTGAACGAAGGATTCTCGGGCGGCGAGAAGAAGCGCAACGAGATCATGCAGATGGCGATCCTCGAGCCCGAGCTGGCGATCCTCGACGAGACCGACTCCGGCCTCGACATCGACGCGCTGCGGATCGTCGCCCAGGGCATCAAGGAAGTGCGCAGCGAGCGCCCCGACATGGGCGTGGTGCTCATCACGCACTACCAGCGTCTGCTCGACGAGA
>CAXBAZ010000875.1:0-2065 GCA_963973395.1 uncultured Acidimicrobiaceae bacterium | reverse complement strand
GCTGACGAGCACGCGGAGGCCGAGGCGGCGAAGGCCCGCGGCGAGGCCCGCGCCGACCTCGAGGCCCGCGCGGCCGCCCTCGCCGGTCGCCGGCGCGAGCTCGAAGTGCGCAACGCCGGCCTGCACGAACGTCAGCAGTTCCTCGAATCGCGGATCGCCGAGAACGAACGCCGACTCGACGCCGATCAGGAGGCCCGCGCCCAGGCGGCCGATCGACGCGAGCAGATCCAGCGCTCGCTCACTGCGATCCAGCGGTTGGACGAGCTGGTCCAGGCGCACCGGTCGGTGATCGAGATCGAACACGATCAGCTCGTCGAGCAGCGCCGCCGACAGAGCGACGAGGTACGTGGCCTCACGACCGCACTGGAGACGGCTCGACGCACCCGCAGCGAATCGGAACGGACACTCGAAGAGACCCGACAGAAGTCGCACCGGTCCGAGATCGAGGAAGCCGAGTCGAAACTGCGCCTGGAGACGGCCGTCGAGACGCTCCGCCGCGATCTCGACATCGAGCCCGAGGTGGCCGAGCAGGCCGAGCAGCCCGAGTTGCCCGAGGGTGCCACCGCAGCCGGACGTGTTCGCGAGCTCGACCGCGAACTCCGACTGCTGGGGCCGATCAACCCACTCGCGCTCGAAGAGTTCAACGAGTTGCAGCAGCGGCACACGTTCCTCGAAGAGCAACTCGACGACGTCCGGTCGACGCGCCGTGATCTCAGCCGGGTGATCAAGGCCGTCGACCAGGAGATCCAGAACGTGTTCGCGGGCGCCTTCGCCGACGTGAGCATGAACTTCACGGCGCTGTTCGGCACGCTCTTCCCCGGCGGCGCCGGTGCGCTGAAGCTGACGGCGCCCGACGACCTGCTCAACACCGGCATCGAGGTCGAGGCGAAACCGAGCGGGAAGAACGTCAAGAAGCTCTCGCTGCTCTCCGGTGGCGAACGGAGCCTGACGGCATTGGCGTTCCTGTTCGCGGTGTTCCGCAGCCGCCCGTCGCCGTTCTACGTGATGGACGAGGTCGAGGCCGCCCTCGACGACGTGAACCTCCACCGGTTCCTCGGACTGATCGCCGAGTTCCGCAAGGACGCCCAGTTGCTGATCGTGTCGCACCAGAAGCGCACGATGGAGGCCGGCGACTCGTTGCTCGGCGTCTCGATGCAGCCGGGCGGCTCGTCGAAGGTGGTCACCGAGAAGGCGGCCACCGCCATGGGCCGCACCTGAGTCGACAGCGCCCGAACCGACGCCGCCCGAGCGCCAGGTAGCGTCGTCGTCGATATGGAGTGGTACTGGATCTTTCTCATCCTCGCCGTCGCCGTCATGGTGTTCGGCGTCGGCGTCGTCGTCCTCAATCGGAGGCGTTCGGTCGAGCTCGAGCAGCCTCGCACGCCTCCGACGGCGCCTCCGCCGGGGCCCACCGGCACGGTGGTCACGGAGCGTCCGGTGGAGGTCGAACCCGAACCGGTCGCACCGGAACCCGAACCCGTCAGGCCGGCGACGCTGCGGGATCGGCTCGGCAAGGCCCGATCGGCGTTCACCGGGGCGTTCAGCGGGGTGCTCGGTCGATCGGCGATCACCGACGAGACGTGGGACGAGCTCGAGGAGGCGCTGCTGCGCGCCGACGTGGGACTGCGCGTCACCGAATCGCTGCTCGATGACCTCAAGGCCCGGGTCAAGAGCGGCGAGATCGACCAGCCGACAGCGCTGCTCGACGCGCTCCAGGCCGACATGGTGGCGCGTTTGGAGGGTTCCGACCGCACACTGAGGTTCGACGACCTCGAGCCGGGTGCACCCAACATCTGGATGTTCGTCGGTGTCAACGGGGTCGGCAAGACGACCACGATCGGCAAGGTCGCCCGCCAGCAGACCGAAGCGGGTCGCACCCTGCTCCTCGCGGCCGGCGACACGTTCCGCGCCGCCGCCGCCGAACAGCTCGCCACCTGGGCCGAGCGGTCGGAGGCCGAGTTCGTGCGCGGCGCCGAGGGCAGCGATCCGTCGTCGGTCATCTACGACGGTGTCGAGCGGGCCGCGTCGAGGAACATCGACCTGGTGCTCGCCGACACCGCCGGCC
>CAXBAZ010000874.1:0-2065 GCA_963973395.1 uncultured Acidimicrobiaceae bacterium | reverse complement strand
GGTCGTGTCGTTCGACGACCAGGTCGTCGACGCGTTCCACGAGGTGGCGCCCGACGTCGCGGTGAGTCCCGGGCTCGGGCGCCTCACCGAATGGTTCCTCAACGGCACCGACCTGCCACCGTACTTCGAGGTGCTGCAGCTCCCTCCGTTCCAGGCCGGCATCGAGGTGATCACACCCGAGGTCGTGCAGCGGATCCACGACGAGGGCCGCGTGGTCTGGGTCTGGCCCGACGACGCGTCGACGCAGGAGAACGAGGCGTTCTACCGGGAGCTGCTCGCGGACGGTGTCGACGGAGTGATCGCCGGGCGCCCGGCGGAGATGACCGCCGCCCTGGCCGGCTGACCGGGTTGCGATCCGGCGTCGCCGGTCAGTGGCGGGGTTCGACCGTCTCGACGCACAGAATGTTGGAGGCGACCGCCTCGTTGGACGAGCCGGCAACGACCGGGACGATCTGGCCGACATCGAGGTACCCGCGTTGTTCCAACTCGGTGAGCACACGGCGCACGCGGCCGGCGTCCTCGCCGTGCGACGCGACCAGGATCGGCGTCGCACCCCACACCAGATTGAGCTGCCGGAACGCCCGCTCGTTGCCGGTGACGGCCAACACCGCCGCGTGGGGGCGGTAGCGAGTGATCGCACGCGCCGTCGCTCCGCTGCCGGTGATGCACACCACCGCCGGCGGCGCCAACGCACGGATCGCCCGTGCCGCAGCTGCGGACACGGCATTCGCAATCCGTCCACTGTCGGTCGTGGCCTCGGTCAGACCGATCTCCTCGACGTCCTCGGCCCACGACTCGGCGTCGAACGCACTCTCCGCCTCGCGCAGGATCTCGTCCATCATCTCCACGACGTGGACGGGGTCGCGTCCGATCGCCGTCTCGCCCGACAGCATCACGGCGGACGTGCCGTCGAACACCGCGTTGGCGACGTCGGACACCTCGGCCCGCGTCGGCTGGGGGTTGTCGATCATCGTCTCGAGCATCTGCGTGGCGGTGATGACCGGCCGGCCGACGTGCACTGTCGCCTCGATGATCTTCTTCTGCAGCGCGGGGAGCTGGGCGAGCGAACACTCGAGGCCCAGATCGCCGCGGGCGACCATCAGGGCGTCGCTGGCCTCGAGGATCGCGTCGAGGTCGTCGACCGCGGCGCGGGTCTCGATCTTGGCGACGATCATGGGACCGACCGGCGGCCGCGGGAGTTCGAGCGAGAGGATGTCGGCTGCGCTCCGCACGAACGAGATGGCGATCATGTCGACCCCCGCCTCCATCACGACGGCGAGCGCCTCACGATCGAAGTCGGTCGGCGTGGTGATGCTCAGGCGATCGGACGGGATGTGGACGCCCGGACGTCCGCGCATCATCCCTCCGTGCACGACCTCGGCCACCGCCACGTCGTCGGTGACGTACTTGACCCGCATCGTCGCCTTGCCGTCACCGAGGTGCAGCAGGTCGCCCTCGCGCACGTCGGAGACCAGAGCGTCGTGGCTGACGTGGATGACCTCGGCGGTGCTCGGTTCGGTACCGGGGCGCAACTCGACCTCGCTGCCACCCTCCAGCATCACCCCGTCGTCACCGAACGTGCCCGCCCGAACCTTGGGCCCCGGCAGGTCGATCAGGATCGCTGGAGCGGCGTCGACCGAATCGCTGACCGACCGGATCAGCTTGACCCGCTCGAGCACCGAGGCGATGTCGTCGTGAGCCATGCTCAGGCGGAACACGTCGACACCGGCCTCGATCAGCGCCGCGATCTGCTCGCGCGAATCCGAGGCCGGACCGATGGTCGCGACGATCTTGGTGCGGCGGGCAGTGTTCACGGTGACCATGTTGTTGTCCTTCCGGCGTCGAACGTTTCGACGGGATCTGCGTGCGGAGCGGAGGCGACGACCAGTCGTCCCACCTCGTTGGATGAGCGTCTCAGTGTACGGACACGGTCCGACCCGCAGCGTCAGCGGCGGCCGAGGGGCCGGTAGAACCGTTCGTCGTACTCGGCGACCATGCGACCCGACGTGACGAGCGGGCCGAGATGGCGGAACATGGCCGCCGTCATCGACCACCACGCCTCACG
>CAXBAZ010000873.1:0-2066 GCA_963973395.1 uncultured Acidimicrobiaceae bacterium | reverse complement strand
GCATCCACCTCGGTGGCTTCTTCTGGGGTGACTGCTCGCTGTCGAACACGCTCTTCCGGCGCGACGCCGGAGCGCTGCAGGCGTACATCATCGACATGGAGACCGCCGAACGGCACGACCGCCTCACCGACGGTCAACGTGCACTCGACCTCGACATCGCCACCCACAACGTGGCCGGCGGCCTGCTCGACCTCCAGTCCGCCGGACGGTTGGCCGACGACATCGACCCGATCGAGGTCTCGCTCGCGATCGGCGATCGCTACCACGCGCTGTGGAACGAGCTGCTCTCCGAGCAGACCGCGGCGATCGGCGATGCGATGCCCATCCAGCGACGACTGGAACGACTCCACGAACTCGGTTTCGACGTCGACGAGCTCGAGGTCACCACGAACGACGACGGCGTCAGCGTCAGCTTCATCCCGCGGGTGGTCGAGCACGGCTACAACGCCGAGCGCCTCGCCCACCTGACCGGACTCGTCGCGGGTGAGAACCAGGCCCGCCGCTTGCTCCAGGACATCATGAGCTACGGCGCCTGGCTCCAGCGGCGCTCCGAACGACCGGTCCCGCTCAACGTCGCTGCGGTCCGGTGGCTCGATCGAGTGTTCGAACCCGTCATGACGGCGATCCCGGACGAGATGTTCGAGCGTCTCGAGGCGGCCGAGATCTTCCACCAGCTGCTCGAGCACCGCTGGTACGTGTCGGAGCAGCGGGGCACCGACGTGGCGCTGCTCGACGTGCTCGACGACTACCTCGCCGTCCTCGCCGAGGCACCGACCGAGAAGTTGCAGCTCGACGATCCCGGCATCGCCGAGCCGCTGGAGGAGCCATCGTCGACGTCCGACGATGCGGATACGGTGTCGACCCATGAGTGAGATCGTCCACATCGCCGGCCGTGAGATCCTCGATTCGCGCGGCAACCCGACCGTCGAGGTCGACGTCGTCCTGTCGTCGGGTGCCATGGGCCGCGCCGCCGTACCGAGTGGCGCCTCCACCGGAGAACACGAGGCGGTCGAGTTGCGCGACGGGGGCGATCGCTACCAGGGCAAGGGTGTGCAGACCGCGGTCGGCTTCGTCAACGACGAGGTCGCGGGAGTGCTCGAGGGTTTCGATGCGCTCGACCAGCGTGGGATCGACCGCGAGTTGCTCGACCTCGACGGCACCGACAACAAGGGCCGGATCGGCGCCAACGCGATCCTCGGCACCAGCCTCGCCGTGGCCAAGGCCGCCGCCGACCACCTCGAGATCCCGCTCTACCGCCACGTGGGTGGCGTGAACGCCCACGTGCTGCCGGTACCGATGATGAACGTGCTCAACGGTGGTGTGCACGCCGACAACTCGGTCGACTTCCAGGAGTTCATGATCATGCCGGTCGGGGCCCCGTCGTTCCGCGAAGCGCTGCGGTGGGGCACTCAGACGTACCACGTGCTCAAGAGTGTGCTCCACGACAAGGGCCTCGCCACGGCCGTCGGCGACGAGGGCGGATTCGCGCCCGACCTCGACTCCAACGAAGACGCGATCAAGCTCCTCGTCGAGGCGATCGAGGCCGCCGGGTTCACACCGGGCGAGGACATCGCGATCGCGCTCGACCCGGCGGTGAGCGAGATCTACCGCGACGGCGCCTACCACCTCGACGGCGAGGGCAAGGTGCTGACGCCCGCCGAACTCGCCGACTACTGGACGCGTCTGGTCGACACGTACCCGATCGTGTCGATCGAGGACGGGATGCAGGAGGACGACTGGGACGGCTGGGCCGCGCTCACCACCGCGGTCGGCGACCGCTGCCAGCTCGTCGGCGACGACCTCTTCGTCACGAACAGCCGCCGTCTCCAGATGGGCATCGACCGGACGGTGGCGAACTCGATCCTGGTCAAGGTCAACCAGATCGGCTCGCTCACCGAGACACTCGACACGGTCGACCTCGCCACCCGACACGGCTACACCGCGGTGATGTCACACCGTTCCGGCGAGACGGAGGACGCCACGATCGCCGACCTGGCCGTCGCGACCAACTGCGGGCAGATCAAGACCGGTGCGCCCGCCCGATCCGATCGGGTCGCGAAATACAA
>CAXBAZ010000872.1:0-2068 GCA_963973395.1 uncultured Acidimicrobiaceae bacterium | reverse complement strand
CTCGACGTCGGGTGCGGGACGGGTCGTTCCGAGAAGGTCTTCACGTCACTGGGCCGCGACCTCGTCTGGGTCGGGGTCGACATCGTCTCGTCACCGGCCGTCGACCGCCGCGAGACCGGCCGGCACGGACGCTTCGTAGCGTTCGACGGCATCGAGTTGCCGTTCGCCGACGACACGTTCGACCTGATCTACAGCAATCAGGTGCTCGAGCACGTCCGCCACCCCGAGCGACTGTTGCGAGAGGTGTGCCGAGTTCTCAAGCCGGAAGCGGCGTTCGTCGGAGGCACCTCGAACCTCGAGCCGTACCACGCCCTCAGCTATTGGAACTTCACCCCGTTCGGCTTCAAGACGATCGTCGAGGATGCCGGCATGCGACTGGTGGAGATGCGACCCGGGATCGACGGGCCCACGCTGATCGACCGCCAGGTGCGTGGACGGCCGGCCGAGCTCAACCGCTTCTTCAAGGACACCTCACCGCTGAACGAGCGCATCATCGCGTCGAAGCGACGCAAGCCCGGCGATGTGCGGAGGGTGAACGATCGAATGCTCCAGTTCTGTGGCCACTTCGGGTTCCACGTGGTGAAGCCTCGGCCGTAGGGATCGACCTGGCCCGGCGGACCGAGAGTTCGCCGACGGACACCCATCGTTAGTGTGAGGCGCCATGTCGACGGTTCGGGCACGGCTGGTTCCGCGAGTCAGCGTGCTCGCCGCGCGATGGACGCAGTTCGTCGCAGGGCATCGTCGACTGAGCAGGCTGTTGCAGCCGATCATGGGGGCGCGACTCGAGACGAAGCCGGCGCGTGGCTCCGGCGGCGGCCGGACCGATCGACACCGACCGGTCCATTTCCCGCAGGTGGGCCGAGGCACGCAGCGCCTGAACGCGTTGCCGGAGGTCGAGACCGCCGAGTTCGACGCCCTGGTGGCATCCGCTCGCCGGAAACGGGAGGTGATCGTGGAGCCGGCGGCAGCGCGAGCACCGTGGGCTGCCGAGGCGATCGCGGTGCTCGGCTCGACAGGAGCTCCGATGAGTTGGACGGGCCCGCCCGACGAGGTCCCCGTTGCGCTGGGCGCGGAGCTCGGCGAGGCGATGACCGGGTCATACGGCCACGGCCGGCACGGGCGCGAGCTGCGTTCGATCCGGATCCGCCGCGCAGCGCTGGCGCTGCTCGACGAGTGCCGAGGTCACGATGCTTCGGGGGTGACGGTCCTCCTCGCTTCGAAGCGGCCGGCCGACGTCGAGCGAGCGGTCGAGTTCGTCGGACGTCAGCGTGGCACGACCGTGCAGCTGCTCGTCGGGCTCCACGGCCCGGAGTGGGCCGACGGTGCGGTGGAGCGGATCGAGCGGCTCGGCCCACCCGACACGACGGTGCTCAGGTTCGGGGTGGAGCGCAATCTCGGTGATCTGCTCGGCGCCCTCACCGCCCACGCCCGCCACGACCTCGTCGCGAAGTGGGACGACGACGACTGGTACGGCGACGAACACCTCGCCGATCTCGTGCAGGCCTACCGCTACTCGGGGGCCGACATCGTCGGGAAGGCGGCCGAGTTCGTCTACCTCGAACAGTCGGACGTCACGACCCGACGGTTCGCGTTCGGCGCCGAGTCGTACAGCTGGACACTGGCCGGAGGGGCCCTGCTGACGTCCACGGAATGGCTCGAACGGGTCGGTGGATGGCGGTCGGTCGCGCACGGGGTCGATCGGGAACTCCTCGCCGCCACTCGGCGGCTCGGCGGCTCGGCGTACCGCACCCATGGGTTCCAGTACGTGCTCCGTCGTCGCGGAGGCGACGTCCACACGTGGGCCGTGCCCGATGGTCGGTTTCTCGCCGCCGCCTCGACGCAGCGCCCGGGCCTCGACCTGGCCTACGCCGACGTCGCGGGGTCGCCATCATGACCGCGTGGGACATCAGCTGGGTGATCCTCACGATGGGCGACAGGGTCGACGGTCTGGAGCGCGCACTGGAGTCGATCGAATCGCAGGACGTGCCCGGTGAAGTCGTCGTCGTCGCCAACGGTGGTGGGCTTCCGGCGTTGCCGTTGCGACTGCGAGAGTCGATGCAGGTGACGT
>CAXBAZ010000871.1:0-2069 GCA_963973395.1 uncultured Acidimicrobiaceae bacterium | reverse complement strand
CCCGCCGATTGTCGGCGAGTGCGTGGGCGATCTCGGCGACGAGGGCGGGATCGCTGCGCGCCGCGCCGTGGTCGGGCGCGGCGCGGGCATGGTCGCGCACGATCGAAGCCTGGCGTGCGGTGGGCGACGGGAGCGAGGCGATCAGCTTGCTGAGCGCAGAGCCGACCGGGTCGTCGGGATCGGCAGCCGCGTGATGCCCGTCGAGGACCGCCATCACCAACCCGAGTACCTCACCCGATTCGAACACCAACGGCGGCGGCTGCGCCGACCGACCGATCCGGTATCCGCCGTGTCGGCCGCGGGCGGAGTCGATCGGGATACCCGCGGAACGCAGCGTCGAGACGTAGCGGCGCACCGCACGATCGGAGACCTCGAGGCGTTCGGAGAGTTCGACGGCGCCGATGCCCGGATGAGCCTGCAGCAGGCGCAGCACGCGCAGGGCGTGCGCGACCGGGACGCTGGTCGACGACGTCATCGACGTGATTGTATTGCGGATCCGATCCGTCCGGAATGTCTCCTACGGTTGCGGGCATGGACATCGTGCTCATCGCCGGACTCTGGATGCCCGCCACCGTGTGGGCCGACACCGCCACAGGGTTGGAAACACTCGGACACCGACCGATCCCGCTCGAGCTGCCCGGTGTCGACGACGCGCTGACGTCGGCGTCACTCGACGACCAGCTCACCGCTGCACTCCGCGCCGTCGACACCACCGATCGCCCGCTCGTCGTCGGACACTCCGCCGCCTCGACGCTGGCATGGCTCGTCGCCGACCGTCGTCCCGAGTCGGTCGCCGGGGTCGTGATGATCGGGGGGTTCCCGACCGAATCGGGCTCGAGCTACGCAGCCTTCTTCGACATCGACGACGGCGTGATGGCCTTCCCCGGGTGGGAACCGTTCGAAGGTCCCGACGCTGCCGATCTGGACGGCCCCACCAGGGACCGACTGGCCGCGCTGGCGGTGCCGGTCCCAGCAGCTGTCGCGAACGGGCGCGTCGCCTACAGCGACGACCGACGCTTCACGGTCCCACTCACCATCGTGTGCCCCGAGTTCAACCCCGACGACGTGCGCAGCCTCATGGCCGACGACCAGATTCCCGAACTCGCTCGCGTCGACCATCTCGACCTGCTCGACATCGACTCCGGACACTGGCCGATGATCACCCGCGCCGACGGGCTCGCACGCTTGATCGCCACCGCGGCCGGTCCGGCCGGCTCGACCGGTCAGGGAGGTCGGTCGTGAAGCTGGTCCGTCACGTCGTCGTGATCGACGCAGCCGACGTCGCAACCGAGAGCGCCTTCTGGGCTGCGCTCCTCGACGGTGTCGTGGTCGACGACGATCCCTCCTTCCACTGCGTGGTCGACTCCGATTCGAGGTGGCTGATCGGCGTCCAGCACGCTCCCGACCACACCCCGCCCGACTGGCCCGACGGCGAACCTCACCAGCAGATCCACCTCGATCTGCACGTCGATGATCCGGTCGACGCATGCACCATCGCAGTCGAACTCGGCGCGCGTCCGCTCTTCGCCGACCACGACCCCGCATCCCGAGCCGAGGGCTTCCGGGTCTTCGCCGACCCCGCCGGGCACCCGTTCTGCATCGGATGGGGCCACCCCGACGACGCCACGATCCGGCGACACGTGGCGACATCATGAGAGAGGTGTCAGCAGCCACCGGCGGCTGCGCACTGACGGCCATCGGCTACTGCCCACCCATGGCCACGTGAGCGCTGCGTGATCAGATGGACCGAGAGCGATCGCACAGACCGGCACACCAGGGGCGCGTTTGCACGGGTGGTCGGCCGCGCGGTATGGACGGTGGGATGTGATCAGCAGGCCGATCCGGAGCGAATCACTGTCCCGTCAGAACGCGCTGACAAGGGTGCGGGTGGGACGAAACGACGCTCTCAGCTCGCTTCGAGGTGGTGCCGTAGTTCCGGACTGTGGCTCAGGGGCGAGATCCATCGGCTCCTCCTTCGGCTCGGACCGGCGGACTACTGGAGCCGCTCGCCCGCGTCGCAGGCCTCGACGAGCAGGCCGAACCGCCGCTCGCGCGTCTCGGGACGCTTC
>CAXBAZ010000870.1:0-2070 GCA_963973395.1 uncultured Acidimicrobiaceae bacterium | reverse complement strand
GCCGCACGAAGCGCGTCGACGAACTGCTCTGCCTCCCCCACGGGCACGAGCGTGTCGCGGGTGCCGTGCACGATCAACATCGGCGGCGTGTCTCCCGGGATCCGCACGAGGGGCGACACCGCGTCGTATCGCTCCGGTGCCTCGGAGACTCCGGCGTGCATGACGTCCCGGCGGATCATGTCCCAGTGCGCACGCTTGCGGTTGCGGTTCGCCATGTCGTAGATGCCGTACATTCCCACCACGGCGGCGACACGCTCGTCGTCGTGCTCGGGTGTGAACGCCGCCATCGTCGCGAGGTGGGCCCCCGCCGAACCGCCGGCGAGCACCACGGTGGTCGCCCCGAACCCGTGGTCGCGACCGCCGGTGCGGGCCCAGACCACGGCGCTCCTCACGACGGCCACCTGTTCGGGCACCGAGACATGCGGCGCCAACGGGTAGCGGATCGCGAGTGTGACCCAGCCGTCGCGCGCCAGTGTGTGGTACAGATCGCGGGCCTGCCGCTGAGGCCCACCGCCGGTCCATCCCCCGCCGTGCACGTAGACGACGACCGGCAGGTCGCGTCGCTCGTCGTCTGGGCGGGTCAGATCCAGGGTCAGACCTTCGCTCCAGTCGATCCCGAGGGTCTCCCGAACGCCCATCGGGGTCGGCACCGGCCGCCCGACGAGACGCGCTGCGCCGCTGGTACCGCAGACGCCACCGTCCACGAGCCGTCGGAGCCTGCGCACGGCGAGCCGCGTCCTGACGACGATCCAGACGAGCAACATCATCGACAGCAGCAGCAGTCCGGCTCCGATCCTGCCGCCCCAGTTCGACCAGCCGCCGAGTGCGACACCGGCGGCGAGCACGCCGACGTGCACGAGCAACCAGAACGGCGCCAGTTCGGTCACCACCATCGCCGGCAGCCAGGACGGCGAGTACCGCCGCGTCGGGTCGATCAGCGGCCGCGATGCGTTCCACGAACCGGCCAGCCCGAGGAGCCCGCCGAACAGCAACACGATGGCGGCGAGCACGGACACGACCGTCAGGATGGCAGCGGAATGCACCGAACGGACGGCCACACCACGTCGCGGCCGGCGGTGGCTGCCGACCTCACCGTGGGTTTCGTCCACCCTGGCCGACGCGCCTGCTGCGTGTCACACTCGAGACATCACCGTGCGCACGAGCGCCTTCGACCACCTCGTGCTGACGTGCAACGACATCGAATTCGTTGCCGCGACACCACTGCGAGAACACCATCACACCACGATCACACCACCATCACACCACTGCCGGCGCTCCCCTCGATGCTTCGGTGCACACACTTCGTCGCGAGGGCACACGATCGTCCCGCGCCCGAGCCGGTGTCCTGACTCCCCAGTTTCAGTTTCGGCCGCGTAGTGCCTCGACGGGTTCCATGCGCGCTGCCCTGACGGCGGGGTACAGGCCGGCCAGGAGGCCGACGACCGCCCCGGCAGCCGGCGAGGCGAGCGGCATCCAGGTGTCGAGTACCGGCGTCCAGCCCTGTACGGCCGACACGGCCACGACGATGACGACGCCGACGCTCGCACCGATCACGCCGCCGACCAGCCCGATCGCGGCCGACTCACCGAGGAACTGCATGGCGATGTGTCGACGCCGCGCGCCGAGCGCGCGACGAAGCCCGATTTCGCTCGTGCGTTCCATCACCGTGACGAGTGTGACGTTGGCGATGCCGATCGCGCCGACGACGAGTGAGACGAGGCCGAGCAGCACGAACAGCGTGTTCACGTCGCCGGCGACCTGATCACGGGCACCCTTCGGAATCGCGGGAGCAGCGACCGCGAGCGAATCCGGGGCTGAGGGCGCCAGCGCCACAGGTGCCTGGCGGGCGATGAGGTCGCCGGCGCCGATCTGTACTTCGATGATCACCCGCTCGGGAGCGTCGACGTCGAACACGTCGTCGGCCGCGCTGCTGGTGATGATGACGGCTCCGAGGAAGCCGGGGTCGCGTATCGCTTCGTCGACGATGCCGATCACCGAGAAGAAGTTGTCGCCGATGTACAGACCCGGTTGCACGTCCAGCCGCTCGATGCCGAGACGTTGCGCCAGGTT
>CAXBAZ010000869.1:0-2075 GCA_963973395.1 uncultured Acidimicrobiaceae bacterium | reverse complement strand
TCAGCAGCGGGCGAAGCAGCGGCTGCCGAAGTCGGTGTACGGCGCGTTGATCGCGGGCACCGAGCGCGGCAACTCGATGAGCGACAACCTCGCCGCGTTCGACGAACTGGGTGTCAGGCCACTCACGGCAGGTCAGTCGCCGACCCGCGACATGGCGACCGATGTCATGGGTCAGCCGATGTCGATGCCGGTGATCATCTCTCCGACCGGTGTGCAGGCCGTCCACCCCGACGGCGAGGTCGCGGTCGCCCGCGCCGCCGTCGCTCGAGGTGTGGTGATGGGCCTGAGTTCGTTCGCGAGCAAACCGCTCGACGACGTGATCGCCGCCAACCCGCAGACGTTCTTCCAGATCTACTGGGCCGGTGATCGTGACTCCATGGTCGCCCGGATCGAGCGCGCTCGAGCCGCCGGCGCCGTGGGGTTGATCCTGACGCTCGACTGGTCGTTCGTGCACAGCCGCGACTGGGGGAGCCCGGCGATCCCACAGTCGATCGATCTCCGAACCGCGATGCGGTTCGCCCCCGAGGTCGCGCTTCGTCCGCGGTGGCTGCTCGACTGGGTCAGGTCCGGCGCCCTGCCCGATCTCGGCGTGCCCAACATGGTGTCGGGCGACGAGGACCCGCCTGGCTTCTTCGAGGCGTACGGCATGTGGATGGGCACCCCGCCGCCCAGTTGGGACGACGTCGCCTGGCTGCGCGAGCAGTGGGGTGGTCCGTTCATGGTGAAGGGGATCGGCCGTGCCGACGAGGCGCGGCGTGCCGTCGATGCCGGCGCCACGGCGATCTCGGTGTCGAACCACGGCGGCAACAACCTCGACGGCACGCCGGCGCCGATCAGGGTGCTGCCCGAGGTGGTCGCCGCGGTGGGCGGGCAGGTCGAGGTGGTGATGGACGGCGGCGTCCGCCGGGGGAGCGACGTCGTCAAGGCACTGGCTCTCGGTGCGAAGGCGGTCATGATCGGCCGCGCCTACCTGTGGGGTCTCGCCGCCAACGGCCAGGCCGGCGTCGAGAACGTGCTCGATGTGCTCCGGATGGGGATCGACTCGAACCTGCTCGGCATGGGCAAGTCGTCGATCGGCGAACTCGCCCCCGACGATCTCGTGATCCCCGACGACTTCAGCCCCCCACCCGCCCACTGACCCGGCATCAGATCGCGCGAGCGATCAGGGGATGCACACCGTTGTTCGCTCGCGCAGAACCGCGGGGTGTCGACCCGTAGCCTGCGGTGCGTGCGATGGACGGTGCTTCTGGCGCTCCTGGTGGCGGCGTGCACTTCCTCGTCGGCCGATCCGGGGACATCGAACGCACCGACGTCCACGATCGCGCCCGGCTCGAGTTCGGTGGCGACCGGCGGGACCACCGACGTCGGCGACGGACCGACCGGTTCGAACCCGGTCACCGCTGCGTCGGAGGCGGCATCTCCCGAGGTGCGGCCGGACGGCTTCGGCTCGACGCTGGCCCGCACCACGATGCCCGACGGAACGATGTGCGAGTTCTGCGTGTGGGTGGCCGACACCCCGCAGCAACGGTCGCGCGGTCTGATGTTCGTCACCGATCTCGGCGCCGCGGACGCGATGGCGTTTCTGTACCCGGCCGCACGCACCGGCACGTTCTGGATGAAGAACACGGTGCTGCCGTTGTCGATCGCGTTCTTCGCGCCGGACGGTGCGTTTCTCGCGTCGTTCGACATGGAACCGTGCCGGGCCGACCCGTGCCCCAACTACCGCACGGCCGAAGGTTTCCAGATCGCGGTCGAGGTACCGCAGGGCGACCTCGCCGAGTTCGGTCTGGTCGAGGGCAGCACGTTCGAGCTGCTCGATCTCCCCTGCACCACCTGACGCGACCGCCATGTCGCGGGTCCATGCCCACCCCGCCCGTTGGGGGAGACACGGCCCACACCCGCGGGTGGAGCGTGGCAGGCGTGTCTCGGTTCTGTGGCCGGGAGGCCTGTGATTGCGACACGCCCGGTGGGGTTTGCCGATCGTGCCAGGGCGTGTCGCGGGTTCGTGGCCGGGAGGCCTGTGTGTTCTTTCAGCGGATCCCTCTCGGGTGTCGCGAGGCATCCCTCTCGGTGTC
>CAXBAZ010000868.1:0-2076 GCA_963973395.1 uncultured Acidimicrobiaceae bacterium | reverse complement strand
GAACACGTCGGTGGTCGACCGCTGCTTCCGCGAGGCGATGTTCGAGCACGGCGTCACGAACCTCGCCGGTGTCCCGCACACGTACGAGATGCTCGATCGCACCGCGCCCGACGAGCTGGCGTCCTCGTCGCTCCGACTGCTGACGCAGGCCGGGGGTCGGATGGCCCCCGAGGCCGTCGCGAGATGGGCCGAGCGGGTCGACGGCTGGGGTGCCGAGTTCTACGTGATGTACGGCCAGACCGAAGCGACCGCCCGGATCGCATATCTGCCGCCCGAACTCGCCCGCCATCGGCCCGACGCGATCGGCCGCCCGATCCCGGGCGGGTCGCTCGAGCTGCAACCGGTCGACGGTGCTCCGACGGGTGTGGGCGAGCTGGTGTACCGCGGCGCGAACGTGATGATGGGCTACGCCCACGACGCCGACGACCTCGCACTCGGCCACACGCTCGACCGGTTGGACACGGGCGATCTCGCCCGCTACCACGCCGACGACGACGTCTACGAGATCGTCGGGCGTCGCTCCCGCTTCGTCAAGCCGTTCGGGCTCCGGATCGACCTCGACGAGGTCGAGTCCCAGCTCGCACCGGTCGCGACCGGTGAGCTCGCCGTCGCCGGCGACGACGACCGGGTCGTGGTGTACGCCCCCGGGTCGGATGTCGACGAACTCCGAGGGCGACTCTCACAGATCACCGGTCTGCCCACCCGCTGTTGCCGTGTCCACGACAGCCCGATCCCGCGCACCGGGTCCGACAAGGTCGACCAGGCAGCGATGCTGACGGCGGACGACGGCACGACCGACGAATCGCCCACCGAATCGCCCGACACCGGCGTCCCGGTCGCCGCGATCTTCGCCGCCGTGCTGGGTGTGGGCGAGGTGCGTGACACCGACACGTTCGTGTCGCTCGGCGGCGACTCGCTCAGCTACGTCGAGTGTTCGATCCGACTCGAGTCAGCGCTCGGACAGTTGCCGGCCGACTGGCACCTGCGACCGGTCGCGAGCCTGGCGACGAGCGGGGCGGCCCCTCGGCGGTGGGCGCGCCTCGACACGACGGTCGCGTTGCGGGCGATCGGCATCTGCCTCGTCGTCGCCACGCACATGCGGATCAGTCACGTCCCCGGCGGCGCGCACACCCTGCTGGCCGTCGCCGGCTACAACGTGGCCCGTTTCATGGCGCCCCTGCCGTCACCCGCCGAACGCATCCGGGCCGGGCTGCGGACGGCGTCGCGGGCGGCGATCCCGACGATGGTCTGGGTCGCCGTGGGCATGCTCGTGTTCGGGTCGTACAGCGCCGGCACGCTGCTGCTGGTGAACAACTACGTCGGCCCGTCGTCGCACACCGACGACCACTGGCACTTCTGGTTCATCGAGGTGTTCGTCCACCTCGTCGTGCTCGCCGCGCTGTTGACGGCGGTGCCCGCCGTCCGGCGTTTCGATCGGCGGTACGCCTACCTCGTTCCGCTCCTCGCACTCGGTGCCGCACTCGTGTTCCGCATGGAATGGGCACAGATGGACGACTGGTACAACCTGCGGTACCGGACCCACGGTGTGGCGTGGTTCTTCGCGCTCGGCTGGCTGATCCAGCGCTCGTCGACGTGGCCCCGACGGGTGCTGACCTCGGCCGTGGCGGTCGCGACCGTCTCCGGATTCTTCGACCTCGCCTCGCGTGAGTGGCGGATCCTCGTGCTGCTCGTCGGCCTCGTGTGGGTGCGTGAGTTGCCCGTGCCACGCTGGTCGGTGCGCATCATCGGCACGCTCGCGGCGGCGAGCATGTGGATCTACGTGTCGCACTTCTCGATCTGGCCCCTGTACCGCATGGTCTTCATCCGCGAGGTGGCGTACGTCCTGACGATCGTGTCGGGGGTCGCGGTGTGGTTCGTCGCCGAGCGGTTGTTAGGGTTCCTGAACGACTGGCGTCAGGGTCGTTCGTGGGCCACACCCCGATCGATCGCCGCCAGTGTCCGTTCCGTCCCGTTCCGATCCGCCCCCCGAGTGCAGCACCGAGGTACCCCGTGAACCGACTCCGTCATCCGCTCCGACTCGGTGTGCTCGCGGTGGTCGCCGCCGTGGTGGTCTCC
>CAXBAZ010000867.1:0-2076 GCA_963973395.1 uncultured Acidimicrobiaceae bacterium | reverse complement strand
ACCATGTCTGCTCCTGCCTGGCCGCGATGTGGGTCGAAGTTCACGAACCTAACCGGCCCTGCGTGTGGGGTGGAGCATCGACCCGGCCCTGCGTGTGGGGTGGAGCATCGACGTCAGGGGGCGGGCCCCGGAACGGCGCGACGGATCCGTCGCACTCGCCGACGAGGTACTGGCGGAACGGGGGGGATTCGAACCCCCGGACCCGTGAAGGTCGTCCGCTTTCAAGGCGGGTGCAATCGTCCACTCTGCCACCGTTCCGTCGCTCAGGTTAGTGAGGTGCCAGGAGTGGTCCACCGTTTCGCTTTCCCCGGCGTGGGCCATAGACTCCCGGACGGAGAAGTGCCAGAGCGGCCGAATGGGACGCCCTGCTAAGGCGTTGACCGGGGTAACTCGGTCCGTGGGTTCAAATCCCACCTTCTCCGCCACGACGACCGCGACACTCACCCGTGTCGCGGTCGTGTCGCGTCCGCGCCCGCGGCGCGCGCGCGACGCGCTGCTCAGGCGTCGCTCTCGACGGCGCGGGTGGGCGGTCGGAGCGCAATGACAGCGTTGTTGTTTGGTTGCGGTTCGGTGACGGCGATGTTGCGGTTCCATGACGGAACGAGTAGACCTGAGGGTTCGCACCTCGTCCAACGAGGGTGCGACACACCGAACACCATCCGATCTCCATGCGACGTCCCGACCACACCTCACCGTTCGATCACGAACACGAGCCCGAATCCGACCTGACCCAGGAGTTCTGGGGCGTCGACCGGCGCGACGGGCGCTGGGCAGCCCACGACGGGCGTCCGTCCCAGCGAGTCCGTCGTATCGACGACACCGGCTCGATGCGTGCACTCCGTGATGGCGTCGCCGCCTTCCGACCGCAGCGGGTCGAACTGCGCGATCCGACCGGCCAGATTCGACGTACCCGCGCACACGGCGCGCCTCGATCGGTCGCCCCGTCCCCGTCCCCGTCCCGGCGCCGAGCGAACGCCACGATCGGCGAACTCGCCGCCGGCCACTACGACGACGCCTTCGATCACGGTGACGAGTTCGCCGCCGACCACGACCTACCGCTCACACCGGTCGAGCCCGCACGAGCCCGCGTCGGGTGGGGTGCCGTCGATCCGCTGCTGGTCCGCCTCGGCGCACTCGTACTGGTCGGTGTGTTGCTCGTGCCGGTCGCGCTGGCGCTCCGGTCGTCATCGGACGACCGACCCGACTCGTTCCAGATCGACGCACCGACCGAACAGGTCGGCGTGGCCGCAGGAGCCGGCCCGATCGCCGACACGACACCGGTCGCGGCCGACGCGGACAACGGCGAGGCGCCCGCCGCCGACGCGGAGCCGCAGGACCTCGCGCCGACCTCCGAATCGACCGAGGTGGTCGCATCCTCGGCAGCTGCGGGTGACTCTGCTCCGAGTGCAACCTCGAGCGACACCTCCGTCGGTGAGCCTTCGACCGACACGTCCGCGACCGACACGTCCGCGACCGACACCACCGCGACCGACACCACCGCGAGCGACGGTGCCGAGGTCGGCGACGTCCCACAGAGCGCCGATCCCGGCATCGCCGACCCGGCCACCGCCGACGCGACCGCCGAGCGGATCATCCCGGAGTGCCCGCAGACGTACTCGGCGGTCCCGGGAGACTCCTGGTACGGCATCGCCGACCGAGCCGGGGTGTCTCCGGCCGCGTTGATGGTGGAGAACCGGGCGACCGTCGACACCGTGATCCTGGCCGGCGACGACATCTGCCTGCCGAGCGGCGCCACGGTCCCCACCGCGCCGCCCACCACGACTCCCACCGAGACGACGCCACCCGACACCGCTGATGCCCCGACCACGACCGATGCGCCGACGACCACCGCCGCCCCGTCGACCACGGTCGCGTCGACGACACCCTCCGGTTCGCCCGGCACGAACGCATCGGTCGCCGAGGTGAAGGACGTGATCCGCAGCATCTTCCCCGAGAGCGAGTGGGAGACGGCGTTCACGATCGCGGACCGCGAGAGCCGTCTGGTTCCCACGGCCTACAACGGCTGGTGCTGCTACGGCGTGTTCCAGATCTACTGGTCCGTCCATCGGAGCTGGC
>CAXBAZ010000866.1:0-2082 GCA_963973395.1 uncultured Acidimicrobiaceae bacterium | reverse complement strand
CGACCACGGACAGCACCATCAGGGATCGGTGCTGGACATCCTTGACGATGGATGGGATCTCATGATCGCCCATCCGCCCTGTACCCACCTTGCCGTGTCTGGTGCCCGGTGGTTCCGCCGAAAGCTGCCCGAACAAGCGGAGGCGCTCACGTTCGTGCGGGCACTCCTCGACGCCGACATTCCACGGATCGCGCTCGAAAATCCGGTATCGATCATCTCGACGCGGATACGCAAACCCGATCAAGTGATCCAGCCGTGGCAGCACGGCCATGGCGAGACCAAGGCCACATGCCTATGGCTCAAGGGTCTACCCCTACTGACACCGTCGAACGTCGTCAGCGGGCGAGAGGCTCGGATCCACAATATGTCTCCGGGGCCAAACCGGTGGCGCGAGCGGTCGCGCACACTGCCGGGCATCGCCGCCGCCATGGCCGACCAGTGGGGATAACCCGCGAGGGTGGTGGACCGAACACACGCAACATAAACAGGGGGAGAACGATGACACTGACGCCAGCCTATGGACGGGACTACACCAACACACGCGACCTGCTCGCGGATTGGAACGCGAACAAGGATTTTATCGTGGCGGATTTGTTCTCAAAGTGGGACGGCAAACCGGTGAACCGGCAGGACATCTCCGATACCGGAGAGACGCAGGTCCAGATCCGGTACAAGCGGATGGACAAGTACTTGCCCGTCCTGTACTTGCGGATCGCCGTCGTCCGAATCACCTAGTAGCGCCCGTGGCTCCAGTGGTCCCCACCAGCCGCGTCTGGTTGGTGGGGTTCACCGGACACACGAACGCACGAGACCGCCGTCAAGGGTGGTGGACCAAAACCTGGCAGGGGGAGGACCGACGACATATGGGGAAAATGAGCGACCACGCAATCGTACGTCAGGAGACCGAGATTTTAGAATCAGCGGTCGCCTTGCTGGAAACGGTGATTGGCATTCTGGCCGACAAGGCCGAACTCGCCACCGATTCGGGGGAATGGCCGGACGCCCGGTTCCCCGACGCTGACCCCTTAGCAGATAAGTGTGACCCTGACCCCTACTTTCATCCTGAGGACGTCAAGACACTTATACGCGCTGAGCAGTTCATCAAGGACCACCAAAGGGGACCACAACAATGAGCGACCACGTCATCGTACGGAAGGACTACGCCGAATTTCTCGACGCGGCAAAGCAGGACGTTGCGGTCTCGGTCCTACAACGCTGCTTCAACCTCGAAGACTCGATCGGCATGTACATCCAGCGATCGGACTTTAGGTATCTCGGCCTGCCGGAGGTGCCCGACGAGGACACCCCGACGGTACCGGGCGAGATCCGGTCGGAGGAGGCGCTCACCGACGCGCTCTGCGCGGATCTCGACGCGTGGGCCGCTGACGGTGCGCCTATCCCGATCGCGCTCGCACTCGATGAGCTCACGCACGCCGAGCGCAATGCGCGGCGAAACGCCCGCCGACCACTAGTGGATCTCCCCGTCGGCACACGCGTCTGGATCACGGAGAGCGTCGAGAGATACCCGCATGGGGTGGTGGACGCGGGCGCAGTGGGGACCGTGACTACGGCCGCCGACACCAAGGGCGGGCTGGAGGGCGTCACACTCGACAACCCGCCGGACTGGCTCGCGGAGTGGGACGGGGAATTGCAATGGTACGGCCACAATGACGATGGCGGGCCGATGTCGTCTCAGGTTGAGCGGATCGGGCGGGGACTGCATGGGAGATCACAACGATGACACTGACACGCGAGCAGCAGCGGCAAGTGAGGGAGCATCTCGGTCACGGTCGCGGCGACCGGGTGGTGACCATCCACCGCGACGGCACCGTCACCTACATCGGGTCGCTTAGCGGGTTCGACTACGACAAGCACCGCGTACGTCTACTCGGAGGCGACGCGGATGAACTACTGCGTGAGGTTCACGCATACAGGGATATGTGCCCCGAATGCGGGTGCCTTCTCGACGCCGTCGGCAACTGTGGCACGACGATAGACGTACACGGGACACCATGCCCGGGGAGATCACAACGATGAGGAAACTCGAGACGCGCACGCCCCGCTACGATGAGAGCGGACGAC
>CAXBAZ010000865.1:0-2086 GCA_963973395.1 uncultured Acidimicrobiaceae bacterium | reverse complement strand
GAGCCGGAGCGTGCCCCACACCGCCGCCAGGCCGGCCACGAAGCTCGTCAGCACCCCGACGATCATCGGCGTCAACAGGCCGTCGGGTACCCCGTCGACGATCAGCCCACCCACCTTCAACACCACCGCACCCGCGATCACCGGCAGGCTCATCAGGAAGCTCAGACGCACGGCCGCATCGCGGTCGAACCCGATCTGGCGAGCGGCCGTCATCGTGATGCCCGAACGCGAGGTGCCGGGATTGAGCGCGAGCGCCTGAGCGGCGCCGACCAGCAGCGCGTCCCGGGCGTGGAAGTCACCCACCTGGCGCCGACCGACCGCCCGATCCGCCCACCAGAGCAGCAGTCCGAACCCGATCAGCGAGAGGGCGATGATCGTCGGCGTGCCGAACCGCTCGTCGATCCAGTCCTCGAACAGCGCACCGACCAGCGCGGCCGGGATGGTCGAGACCACCAGCAGCCAGGCGATCCGACCGTCGGGATCGACCGGCCGCTCGCGCCGCCAGATCAGACGCACACCTTCCCGGACGTAGCGACCCAGGTCGTTCCGGAAGTACAGGACCACCGCGACGAACGTGCCGAAGTGGAGCGCCACGTCGAACGCCTTCTCGACGTCGTCCGGCTGTTCGTCCCAGCCCAGGAACCAGCGTGTGAGCACCAGGTGGCCACTCGACGAGATCGGCAGGAACTCGGAGAGACCCTGGACGAGACCGAGGACGATGGCGTGGAGGATCGGCATCGCCGGAGGACCGTATCGCCGTACGATCGTGTTCATGGCGATCCGACGGCGTCACAGACATCGCCTCTTCGTGACCGGCGGCACGGGCTTCCTCGGCCGGCACATCGTCAACGGGCCCGCCAGTCAGGGCTGGGAGGTGGTCGCACCCGGATCGCGGTCGGTCGACCTCCGCCACCGCGACGCGATCATCGCGATGGTGCGCGACTGGAAGCCGACGGCGATCATCCACACCGCGTACCGGAAGGGTGAGCGGGCGTCGATCGTCGACGCCTCGGGCCATGTCGCCGAGGCCGCCGTCGCGGTCGGCGCCCGCCTCGTCCACGTGTCGTCGGACGCCGTGTTCGGTGGTCGGGACGCCCCGTACACCGAGCACGATCCGCCCACACCGGTCAACGACTACGGCCGCGACAAGACCGACGCCGAGACCGTGGTCGGTCGGACCGATCCCGGAGCCGTGATCGTCCGCACGTCGCTGATCTACGGCTCCGGCGAACCGTCGGTCCACGAGGAGGCGGTCCGGGACGCCATCTCGGGGCACTCGTCCGTGACGTTCTTCACCGACGAGTACCGCAACCCCGTGCTGGTCGGTGACCTCGCCAACGCCCTCGTCGATCTCGTCACGATGCCCGCCGTGACCGGTGTGTTGCACCTCGGCGGACCCGACGCGCTCAGCCGTGCCGAACTCGCCGTGATGACCGCTCGTCGGAACGGTTGGAACGAGTCGCGGCTGCGGTTCTCGACGATCACCGACGCCGGTCTCACCCGACCGTCGCGGGTCGTGCTCGACTCGTCGCTGGCGGCCGGTCACGGGCTGGGTGTGCGCGGTCCCGCAGACCTCGACTGACGAGCCCTCGACGCGCCGGCGCGCGGCGTGAACGGGATCAGGTCGCGGATCAGGCGCCGCTCATCGTGACGTCGTCGATCACGAGACTGACGCCGGCCGCCCGCATCGGCAGCCAGTCGATGTCGCCACCGACCTCGACGATGTCGAGCAGCATCCGCTGCAGCGTGGAGGCGATCGTGAACTCGCGCACGGGTTCGCCGACCTCACCGTTGCGGATCATCAACCCGGCGGCACCCGTCGAGAAGTCGCCGCTGATCGGGTTCACCCCGGAGTGGATGCCTGTCACGCTCTGGACGAGCAGTCCGTGATCGATGCCCGCGATGATCTCGGCCTGCGACCGCGTGCCCGGCTCGAGCGACAGCGCGAGGGCGCCCACCCCCGGTGTGCCGCCGAATCCCCCGCGGATCGCGTTGCCCGTCGACACCGTGCGGGCCCGGCGGGCCGAGTACGAGTTGTGCGTGAACATCGCGAGCCGGCCGCCCTCGATCAGGGCGTTGCGGCGGG
>CAXBAZ010000864.1:0-2087 GCA_963973395.1 uncultured Acidimicrobiaceae bacterium | reverse complement strand
CCACGGGCTACAACGACAGTGACCACAACTTCCGTGACGACGTCGACACGATCGTCGAGCTCGCCCGAACGTACGGCTACGACCGGATCGTGTGGCTGACGTTGCGGTCCAACGTCAGCTACGAGTCGCCGGGCGACGCAGGGTACGCCGCGGTGTTCGAGCGGAACAACGCCACGCTGGCCGAGTTGGCCGGATCGGGCGCATACCCGGAACTGGTCGTGGCCGATTGGGCCGCGTACGCCCGGGATCGCCCGGAATGGTTCGCGAGCGACGGGATCCACCTGCGGCGGGCGGGGCCGTTCGCGGCCGGCGACTACCCCGCCGTGGTGGGACGCCTGACGACCCGTCGCGATCAACGTGTTGTCGGCCGGCAGGGCCGTCGTGACATGATCGAGAGCGCTATGGACCTGATCTCCGACCTCGAAGCCCGTGGGCTGATCCATGACTCGACCGACCGAGGGTTCCTGCGGTCACGCCTCGCGGAGCGCTCGATCGGGGTCTATGTGGGCTTCGACCCGACCGCCGACTCGCTCCATGTCGGCCACCTCATGGGGCAGCTCGGTCTCCGTCGCTTCCAGATGGCCGGCCATCGGCCCTTCCCGCTCGCTGGCGGCGCGACCGGCATGATCGGCGATCCGAGCGGCAAGTCGGAGGAACGCAACCTGCTCACGCGGGACGAACTGCAGCACAACGTCGCCTGCATCACGTCGCAGCTCGAGCGGATCCTCGACTTCGAGCCGGGCCCGTACCGAGCCACGCTCGTCGACAACGCCGACTGGACCGCCGACACCAGCATGCTCGACTTCCTCCGCGGCGTCGGCAAACACATCACGGTGAACCAGATGATGGCGAAGGAGTCGGTGAAGAACCGCTTGGCCAGCGAGGTCGGCATCTCGTTCACGGAGTTCAGCTACATGCTCCTCCAGGCCAACGACTTCAAACACCTCCACGCCAACCACGATGTCGAACTCCAGATGGGCGGGTCCGACCAGTGGGGCAACATCACCGCCGGCATCGACCTGATCCGCCGGACGTCCGGACAGGCGGCGCACGGGCTGACCTGGCCGCTGCTGCTGAAGAGCGACGGCAGCAAATTCGGCAAGACGGCCGATGGTGCGGTGTGGCTCGACCCGGCCAAGACCAGTCCCTACCAGTTCCGCCAGTTCTGGATGCAGGCCGACGATCGAGTGATCGCCGACTCCCTCCTCCGTTTCTCCACGAAGCCGCTCGACGAGGTCCGGGCGTTGATCGACGACCACGAGCGGGCGCCCCACCAGCGCGCCGGGCAGCGTGCACTCGCCACCGAGCTGACCGCACTGGTCCACGGTGACGACGCGGCCGCGGCGGCCGACGAAGCGGCCGACGTGTTGTTCGGCGGTGATCCGAACCGGGCCTCGGAGGCAGCTCTCGATGCCGTCGCGCGCGAGGTGCCCTCGTCGGAAATGACACGCGTGCAACTCGACGACGTCGTCGAGGTGCTCGTCGCGACCGGTCTCGCGCAGTCGAAGGGTGATGCCCGGCGCACGCTCGAGGGCGGAGGATTCCGCTCGAACGGATCGACGATCGACGCGTCGTCCCAGCTCAGCGCCACCGAACTGCTCCACGGCCGGTACCTCCTGCTGCAGCGCGGCAAGAAGTCGCACCACCTCGTCGAAATTTTTTCCTGAGGCAGGTTGCGCACCCCTACCCGGAGGGCTAGTGTTTCCATTCGCCCACGGAGGCCGAACAAGCCCCGGAGAGCGACCGGCACCAAGCCAAGCAGGCAGCAACACCGCCGCCAAGATGTGCCAGAGCTACGGCTCCTTGAAAACGGAAGAGAAGACAGAATGCCAGTGCGGGCAGGACGTCAGGGCGAACACCTTCGGGTGATCGTGAGACGGACCTGCTTGTCAATTCGGTCGCCGACATACCCTTGTCGGTGACATTTTAATACGTCAAGATCGTGGGGATCGAATATTCCAATCGACTTCACGCTCGACACTCAATCGTTCCGATCTCGAGGCAACCGCCGAGAGTGACGACACGTTTTTGTTGGAGAGTTTGATCCTGGCTCAGGACGAACGCTGGCGGCACGCTTAACACATGCA
>CAXBAZ010000863.1:0-2091 GCA_963973395.1 uncultured Acidimicrobiaceae bacterium | reverse complement strand
CTATCGGCTCACGCTCCAGGCACCAACCGTCAGGTCAGCGTCATCGCCAGCGGTCGTCGGCGGCGGTCACCACCCCGGCGACCGGGTGCCGACCTGCGATGCTGGACGGATGCGGCCCGTCGCGTGGCTCCTCGTCGTCGGTCTGACCGCGTGCTCGACCGTCGCCTCTGGCGGCCCCTCGGTTGCCACCACCCCGCGCCCCATCACGTCGGCCACGGCCACCACGACGACCACCGCCGCGACCACGACCAGCACCACCCCGCCCGTCACCACCACGACCACCACGACCACCACGACCACGTCGCCGGTGGTCGATCCGCCGCCGGCCAGCACCGGTACCAGCACGACGATCGCGCCGGACCGCACGATCCGGATGGCGTTCAGCGGCGACATCCTGCCCCACAGCCCGTTGTGGCGGCAGGCCGCCCGCAACCGCGAGCCCGGGGACGGGTTCGACTTCCGTCCGATGCTGGCCGCCCTCGCGCCCCTCCACGACACGGTCGACCTGGCGGTGTGCCACCTCGAGACGCCGATCGCGCCGGTCGGTGAAGAGCTCTCGACGAGTCCGTTCTACGGCGTGCCGGCCGAGGTCGTCGACGCGATCGCGGCCGCCGGTTTCGACCGCTGCTCCACAGCCAGCAACCATGCCGCCGACCGGGGCACCGCCGGCGTCGACCGCACGGTCGACGTGCTCGAGGCGGCCGGCATCGAGCAGTCCGGAATGGCGAGACGGCCGGATGAGATCGAACCCGAGGTGTTCGACGTGAACGGCGTCGCCGTGTCGCACCTGTCGTACACGTTCAGCTACAACGGCCTGTCGTTCCCCGACGACGAAGGCTGGCGCTCCGCCGTCATCGACCCCGAACGGATCGTCGCCGACGCCCGCACGGCTCGGCGTCTCGGTGCCGACGTCGTCGTCGCGAGCATGCACTGGGGCGCCGAGGGCGCGCACTCGCCCACCGGCTGGCAACGAGAGGTCGCAGCGGCGATCACGGCCGACGGTCTCGTCGATCTCGTCGTCGGCCACCACGCGCACGTGCTCCAGCCGATCGAGCTCGTCAACGACACGTGGGTGCTGTACGGGTTGGGCAACGTGTTGTCCAACCTCCCGACCTCCGACCGCTGGCCCGCGGCCAGCCAGGACGCAGCGGTCGTGACGCTCGAGGTCACCGTCGACGCCGACGGCACGGTCGCGGTGGCCGGTATCGAGGCGCACCCCACGTGGGTCGACAAGGACGCCGGTTGGATCGTCCGGCTGGTCGACGCCGAGCTGGCCCGCACCGACCTCGGCGCCGGTCAGCGCGGGCGTCTCGAACGATCACGGGAGCGTACGGCCGCGATCCTCGGCACGTTCATGGCGCCTGCGCCCTGACGCCGATCAGCCGCGTGGCGGGCGACTCGCGATGACGTCGATCGGAACGGTGTGCACCGGGTCGACCGACGACCGTGCGATCACGATCTCGTAGGTCCCCGCTTCGATGGTCCACCCCGGCGCGGTGCGCCGGTGGACGCCCTGGAGTTGCGGCAGGGTGGCGACGGTGTGCGCCTGCACGTCGGGCCACTCGGGCTGCGCCGGGTCCCAGTACGCGAACGACCGGTCGTCGAGCGCGAGGGTGACGACCGCGGACCCACCCGGGTCGAGCGTCACCTTGCCGAACGCCTTGAGCTCCTGCTCCGGACGGACGATCCGGGCAGCGGCGGGTCGGACGTAGCACTGCACCACCTCCGAGCCGCGTCGATCACCCGTGTTCGTCACCTCGACCGTGAGCGTGAGCACGTCACCGGGGGCGAAGCTCGCGGCCGACGGCGTCGGGGAACCGAACTCGAACGACGTGTACGAACCGCCGTGGCCGAACGGGAACAGCGGTTCGATCTCGCGGGTCTCGTACCAGCGGTAGCCCATGAAGATGCCCTCGGTGTACGGAGTCTGGCCGTTGTCGCCGGGGAAGTCGACGTACGACGGCGTCTGGCGGATCGACGCCGGGAACGTGGTCGGCAGCCGTCCGCCGGGGTCGGCTGCACCGGTCAGCACGTCCACGAGCGCCGGCGCCATCTCCTGGCCGCCGAACCACGACTGCAGGATCGCCGGTG
>CAXBAZ010000862.1:0-2096 GCA_963973395.1 uncultured Acidimicrobiaceae bacterium | reverse complement strand
GGGAGAGGACGAACAGCCCGACCAGCGAGATCGAGCTCACGAACAGCCTGATCGGCAGCGCCCGCAACGAGAAGCCCTTCGCGATCCGCATCAGCTTGGCGAACGCCCGGGCGCCGACCGCACACGTCGCACCGACGAGCAGCGCTCCGAGGAGGTCGATCAGCTCGAAGGGTGGCAGGTTGAACTGCGGCACGGCGAGCAGCGGTCTCGTGTCGCTGAGCGTGACGAACGTCAGGTAACCGGTGGCGCTGGCGACGAGTGCCGGGAGCAGCATGCGCCGCGCCATGTCGTCGCGGTAGGGCACCTCGAGCGCGAAGATCGCTCCCGTCGCCGGAGCCTTGAAGATCGCGGCCACGCCGGCCGCCGCTCCGGCGACGAGCAGCGTGCGGTGATCGCTCCCACGGAACGGAGCGGGCAGGCGACGCTGGATCATCGTGCCGATGGCCGAGCCTCCGTACAGCGACGGGCCTTCCAGTCCGAGCGCGCCGCCGGACCCGAGCGTGGCGATCGCCGCTCCGACGCGGGCACTCAGATGGCGCGGCCGGAGCCGGTACGCAGGGTCGTGGAAGGCGCGCAGGTACTCGTCGGACGTGGCGGGCGAGGCGCCACCGCCGAGTTTGAGGCACAGCGACGCGATGACCAGCCCGATCGCCGGTGAGATCGCAGCCACCCAGAGGGGCGCATCGAGCACGTGGTGGTAGATCTCGTGGACGACGTATTCGAAGCCACGCACGGCGAGTCCGGTGACGACACCGGTGACCGCGGCGAGCAGGACTGCCTCGCGCGACCGTCGGACCAGATGCCGCAGCTCGTCCCGGCGGACCTCGAACGATTCCGGGCGCAGAGCCCTCATCATCCGTCGACGCCACACGCGGGGACAGTGTAGGACCCGGGTGGCGTTCGGAACGATCGTGATGCTCGGGACGTTCGGGACGTTCGGGACGGTCGGGACGGTCGACACCAGTGACGCAACCGAACGTGGTCCGCCGCTACCGTCGACCGTCATGGAGATCCCTCGCGCCTCCGAACCCTGCTACGAACAGTCCGGTAGCCTGTGCGGTCAGGTCTACGAGTGGACCGACGGCAATGAGGCCGCCGCCAACCTCGCCGACTGGTTCGTCGACAAGCCGGTCCAGGTCCTCGTCGTCATCGCCATCGCATGGGTACTCGCGCGCCTGGCGCGCAGGTGGGTGCGCCGGTTCGTCACCCGCGTGGTGGCGCCCACCGTGTCGAACACACAGCGACTCCAGCAGTTCGGGATCGAACTCCCCGGAGCACTCGCCGCAGCCGAACCCGACCCGCGCCGGGCCGCGAGGGCAGACTCGATCTCGGTCGTGTTGACGAGCACCACCGTGGTGGCGATCTGGGTGATCGCCGGCCTCACGATGCTGGGCATCGTCGGCATCGAGCTCGGGCCGCTGCTCGCCGGGGCCGGTATCGCCGGTGTCGCGCTCGGCTTCGGTGCCCAGAGCCTGGTCAAGGACTGCATCGCAGGCCTGTTCATGCTGATCGAAGACCAGTACGGCATCGGCGACATCGTGGATCTCGGCGAGGCGATCGGTGTCGTCGAGGAGGTCACCCTCCGCACGACCGTGCTGCGGTCGCTCGACGGCACCGTCTGGCACGTGCCCAACGGCGTCGTCCAGCGGGTCGGCAACAAGAGCCAGCTGTGGTCGGTCGCCCTGATCGACGTCGACGTCGCGTACGACTCCGATCTCGACCAGGCGCGCACACTCCTCCAGCAGGCGGCCGACGACGTGTGCGAGACCGAGCTCTTCCGGGATCAGGTGCTCGAACCTCCGAAGGTGCTCGGCGTGGAGGCGTTGGCGGCCGACGGCATCTCGCTGCGGCTCACGGTCAAGGTCACCCCGGGCGCACAGTGGGAACTGCAGCGTGCGATCCGCCAGCACGTGAAGGACGTCTTCGACGCCGCAGGCGTCGAGATCCCGTTTCCCCAGCGCACGGTGTGGATGCGGGTCGACCGCGAAGGTGGCGCCGAACCGGTGGTCGACGACACGTGATGCGCACGTCGGCCCCGCACACCTGACATCATGACGTCATGCCCGGGGCCAGTTCGACCACGCCGTACCTGGCCG
>CAXBAZ010000861.1:0-2106 GCA_963973395.1 uncultured Acidimicrobiaceae bacterium | reverse complement strand
CCCCTCGATCTGGCTGTAGACGTCGGAGGCGGAGTGCCGCAGGGTCTCGAGCAGCTCGCCCTCGAAGCGACGGACGTCCTCGACCGGGACGGAGTCGTAGAAACCCTCACCGGCGAGGTAGATCGAGACGATCTGGTCCTCCACGGCGACCGGCGAGTTCTGGTCCTGCTTGAGGATCTCGACCAGACGCTGGCCACGCTCGAGCTGCGCCTTCGAGGCGGCGTCGAGGTCGGACGCGAACGTCGCGAACGACTCGAGGTCGCGGTACGCGGCCAGGTCCAGACGCAGCGAGCCGGAGACCTTCTTCATGCCCTTGGTCTGCGCGGCACCGCCGACTCGGGAGACGGAGATACCGACGTTGACGGCCGGACGCACACCGCGGTTGAACAGGTCGGACTCGAGGAAGACCTGACCGTCGGTGATCGAGATGACGTTGGTCGGGATGAACGCCGAGACGTCATTGGCCTTGGTCTCGATGATCGGGAGACCCGTCAGCGACCCACCGCCCATCTCGTCCGAGAGCTTGGCGCACCGCTCGAGCAGGCGGGAGTGCAGGTAGAAGACGTCGCCGGGGTACGCCTCGCGACCCGGGGGGCGACGGAGCAGCAGCGAGATCGCGCGGTACGCGTCGGCCTGCTTGGACAGGTCGTCGAACACGACCAGGACGTGCGCACCGTCGTACATCCAGTGCTGCCCGATGGCCGAACCGGTGAACGGCGCGAGCCACTTGAAGCCGGCCGAGTCAGAGGCGGGGGCGGCGACGATGGTGGTGTACTCCATCGCGCCGTTCTCCTCGAGCGTCGCCTTGACACCCGCGATGGTGGAGCCCTTCTGGCCGATCGCGACGTAGATGCACCGGAGCTGCTTGGTCTTGTCGCCCGACTCCCAGTTGGCCTTCTGGTTGAGGATCGCGTCGATGCAGACCGCGGTCTTGCCCGTCTTGCGGTCACCGATGATGAGCTGACGCTGACCGCGACCGATCGGCGTCATGGCGTCAATGGCCTTGATGCCGGTCTGCATGGGCTCCTCGACCGGCTGGCGCTCCAGAACGGACGGCGCCTGCAGCTCGAGGGCGCGGGTGCCTTCCGACTCGATATCGCCGAGGCCGTCGATGGGCTGCCCGAGCGGGTTGACGACGCGACCGAGGAAGCCGTCGCCGACCGGAACGGAGAGGACCTCCCCGGTGCGACGCACCTCCTGCCCCTGGGCGATCTCGTCGAAGTTGCCGAGCACGACCGCACCGATCTCGCGGTCCTCGAGGTTCAGTGCGACGCCGAGGATGCCGCCCGGGAACTCCAGCAGCTCGTTGGCCATCGCGGACGGGAGTCCGCTGATGTGGGCGATACCGTCGCCCGTGTCGGTGACGATTCCGACCTCCTCGCGCGACGCCTCGTTGGAGACCGTCGAGGTGTAATTCGCAATCGCACTGCGGATCTCGTCGGAGGAGATAGTCAGCTCCGCCATGTCATTCCTGCTCTCACTAAGTGTGGTCTGGATGTGTCTTGTCAGGTGAGCATCGACCGAGTGCGACCGTTGCTCGTCGGGTGTCGAGGCCTAGGGAAGCGCCCGTCGTACGGCCGAGAGCCGCCCGGCGACGGAACCGTCGATGATCTCGTCACCGACGCGGATCACCATGCCGCCGAGGACCGCCTGGTCGACCTGGACGTGGACCGCCATCTCCCGTCCGTAGATCTCGGCGAGCTTGCCCTCGAGTGCGGCCCGCTGCTCGGTGGTGAGTTCCGTAGCACTGGTGACCACGGCCACCGACTGTCCCTGGAGTTCGGCCGCCTGCCTGGACAGCGCGTCCAGATCGTCGGCGGGCATGGCGTCCGGCCGGGCGATCGCGATGTTGCCGCGATCGCCTGTCCGGCGAGCGCCTCGGTGACCGCGGTCACCTTGCCGTAGAGGACCTGACCGAGGAGTGCGCGCTTGGACTCCGTGGTGGTCGTGCGGTCGGACAGAGCCTGCTCGAACTCCGCGTCGCCGGCGACGATGCGGCCCAATCTGAACAGTTCGTCCTCGACCGTCCCGAGCTGACCCTGCTCCCGGGCCGAGAGCAGGAGCGCTTCCCGGCCGAGGGTGACGAGGCCCTCACGGAGATCCCGC
>CAXBAZ010000860.1:0-2107 GCA_963973395.1 uncultured Acidimicrobiaceae bacterium | reverse complement strand
CGTCGCCGAGCCGGTCCTTGAACAGGCTGCGGCCCTTGACGACGGCTTCGCCGTTGAGGGTCGACGCGATGATCGAGAGGAACTGCGCGGTGACGAACGGATCGAGCACGACCGTGGTCCGTCCCGACGCGGGCTTGGTCGCCCCGAGCAGCCGGGTGGCACGTTCGGCCGCCTCGCCGGCCGCCCGCCCGAGATCGAGCGCGGTCGGCGTCCGACCGACGCTGAACCCGAACCCGGTCTGGGTCTCGTCGCCGTCGTCGGCCATCGTCGAGATGGTCACGTAGCACCCGTTCTCGCGACCCCACTGGCGGATGCCCGTCGTCGTGGCGACGGCCGCCTCGCCGAACGCGTCGGCGTAGTTGGAGTCGTCGATGCGGATCCGGGTGTCGGCACCAGTGGTGAGTCGCTCGAGCTCCTTGGCGAGTTCGATCTTGTGATCGGTGGGGAAGTCGGCGAGTTCGTCGTTCCACAGCGGTTGGTCGGTCACCTCGACGCCGTCGGGTTCGGCGAGCCCGGCCCACTCGTCGACCGTGCCGAACTGCACGTTGTCGCGGGCATCGGCGAGCACCTCGGCCACCGCCGACGGTTGCAGCGTGCCCGCGTACGCGAAGCCGGTCCGGCCGTCCCGGATGATGCGGACACCGATGCCCTCGGCCTGCGCGGCGACGAAGTGCTCGACCTCGCCCTCGTACACGCGCACCTCGGTCTCGCCGCCGCGCGAGACGAAGGCCTCGACGTGCTCGCCGGGCCGGGCCTGGGCGACGACCCTGTCGACGATGTCGAGCAGGTCGTTGGTCACGCGGCCGTCCCGCCGATCGTCAACGACTTGACGCGGAGGGTGGGCTGGCCGTCGCCGACCGGCACACCCTGGCCGTCCTTGCCGCACGTGCCGGGGTTCCCCATCGCGAAGTCGTTGCCCAGCATGTCGATGTCGCGCAGCACCTGTGGGCCGTTGCCGATCAGGTTGCCTTCGCGCAGCGGCTCGGTGATCTCGCCGTTCTCGATCAGGTACGCCTCGTTCATGCCGAACACGAAGTCGCCGGTGGCGGTGTTGACGCTGCCACCGCCGAGATGGCTCACGTACACGCCGCGCTCGGTCGACGCGACAATGTCGTCGGCGTCGTCGGGACCGTCCATCACGAACGTGTTGGTCATCCGCACCATCGGCAGGTGCATGTAGCTCTGACGACGACCGTTGCCCGACGGTGCCCGCCCGGCCTTGCGGGAGCGGATGTGGTCCCACATGTAGTCGGTGAGCACGCCGTCCTCGATCAGCGTGTTGCGCTGCGTGGCGTGGCCCTCGTCGTCGACCGCCAGCGTGCCCCACTCGCCCGCCATGGTGCCGTCGTCGACCAGTGTGACGAGCGGTGACGCCACGAGTTCGCCGACCTTGCCGGCGTAGACCGATGCCCCCTTCTGGATGTGGTCGGCCTCCAACCCGTGGCCGCACGCTTCGTGGAACAGCACGCCGCCGGTGCCGTTCTTGATGACGACCGGCATCGCGCCCGACGGCGCAGGGCGTGCCTTGAGCTTGACGATCGCCTGCCGGGCCGCGTCGCGTGCGAGCGCGTCGAGGTCGACGTACATCTCGTGTTCGGGGTCGAACACCTCCCAGCCGATCGTGTGGCCCATCGACTGGAACCCGGTCTGCATACCTGCATCGCCGTCGGCGACCACGCTGACGCGGGCCAGCACCCGCACGATGTCGTCGGCGACGTACACGCCGTCGCTGTTCGCGATCAGCACGTGCTTGCGACTGTCGCCGTAGCCGGCGGAGACCTGCACGATCTCGCCCCCTGCGCTGCGCGCGGAGTCGTCGATCCGTTGCAGCATCGCGACCTTGGTCGCCTTGGGGATCGACTCGGGGTACCGGTCGATGACGTTGACCGGGGTCGGTGTGCTCGACCGCAGGCTCACCGTGCGTGTGCCGCCGTCGCCGGCACTCGCCGCCGCAGCCGCGGCCCGCGCCGCTTCGGCCAGCCCCCGTTCGCTCAGGTCGCTGGAATGGGCGAAACCGGTGGTCTCGCCCTTGATCACCCGGATGCCGGCGCCCCGGTCCCGGCCGGACGTGACCTGTTCGATACGTCCGTCGTCGAGCGACACCGAG
>CAXBAZ010000859.1:0-2110 GCA_963973395.1 uncultured Acidimicrobiaceae bacterium | reverse complement strand
GGCGGAACGAGCAGGCCCGTCTGCCCGTCGATCACCGCCTCGGCGACGCTCCCGACGTTCGTGGCGACGACCGGCGTTCCCGCCAACATGGCTTCGATGATGCTCAGCGGGAACGACTCGGCACGTGACGGCAATACGAACACGTCGAACGCCGCCACATACGGCCGAGCATCGTCGACCCAACCAACGAACTCGACTTGGTCTGCCACGCCGCGGGTGTGGGCCAACTGCTCGAGCGCCTCCCGGTTCGACCCGTCACCGACGACCATGAGGTGGACTTCGGGAAGTTGCGACATCCCTTCGATCAGAAGATCGATCGACTTCTGATCCTCGAGGCGCGCCGCACACCCGATCAACGGGCGTCGGGAGACGTGGCTCGGCGCGCCGTCGACAGGTGCCAAGCCATTGTGGATGACCGTGATGCGATTCGGGCGCAGCCCGAAAAAGCGACAGAGATCCGAAGCAGATTTGGCACCGACCGCCACATGACCGGTGAGCGGCCGCGAGACGGCTCGTTTCAGCCATCGGCCTCGTCGGCGCTCGCTGTCCAGCACGAGCTGTTCGACGGCGACCGTCGGAATCCTGAGCGAGAATGCCGCCAGCATGGCTGGTCGAGACGCGAAGGGATTCGGCAGAGTGATCTGGAGCAGATCGAGTGCGATCCGCCGCAACTCGCGTCGGTGGTCGATCACCGCGCCGAGTCCTGAGGGACGGGAGCGGATGAGTCGTGTCTCGACTCTCGGCACCACCCTGGCGGCTTCGCGGAGGACGGTTTCGCTCGGGCTGCAGATGACGAGTTCGTGGGGCCCGACATAGGCAGCCACGAGGTTGAACATCGAGCGCTCGGCGCCCCCGATGATCGACGATTCGCAGTAGAGGCCGATCCGCAGGTTTCCGGTCATTTCGAGCAGGGTGTCATGGTCCTGGAGCGACACTACCTGCCGAAGAAAGCGACGTGAGTGGCAGTTGCGTCCGGACATCTCTGGGGACCAAGTGCGCCGCACGTCACTTCAGGTCGCGATCGGTCTTGTCGCGCGGGTCGCTGTCGTGCATGTTCGGGGGCGCATTCTCGACCTGACTGCTCGCAACCACTTGTGCGACCGCACCGCCGTCATTCTCGACCCTCACCGTCGTCACCCGACTCTCACCTCACCCGACGCGGGCATCGCTCCCCCAGCGCCGAACGGGCCCGTGCGGCTCGCATTGACCTGAGGCACGAACAGCAGTCAAACCGTCGCCACTATCGACCAGGTGCGGACAGTTCCGTCGCTCGACGAACTGACGAGGAACGATCCGTCGGGGGCGAACGCGAGCCCGGTGATCGCGGCGGTGTGACCGTCCACGGTCGTCAGCTGTCGTCCCGAGTTCGCCGACCAGATCGCGACGCCGGCGTCGGCGGTCGGGGCCGCGATCAACGAGCCGTCGGACGAGACGGCGATCGTGGACGTGCGGTGGTCGGCACCGTCGAGCGAGCCGACCACGGCACCGGTCATCAGGTCGACGAGCGAGATCGCGCCGGTGATGTCGGTGGCGGCCATCGTGGCGCTGTCGGGAAGGACGCCGATGCCGAAGTAGCCGCCCATCGCGCCCTGGTACGTCGCGGCGACGGAGAAGTCGCCGGTCGACCAGACGGTGACCTCCGAGTTGTCGTACGTGGCGACGAGCAGATCGTCGTCCGGGCTGAAGGCCAGGTCGAGCACCGTCGTACTGCCGGGCAGTTCGTGGAGCACCTCACCGGTCGTCGCGTCGAGGACGAGGACGGAGTAGTCGTGTGACGTCACCGCCACGAGTGATCCGTCACCGTTGTACCGCACCCGGCTGAAGTAGAACGCACAGCCGGCGACGTCCTCGGCCTCGCCACCGATCCGGAACCGCTCGGTGCCGCCGGCCGGATCCCAGAAGGCGACCGTGTCGTCGAAGGCGAGATCACCCACCCGTTCGGCGACGCCGGCGGCGACCGCGCCGGTCGACGGGTCGAATGCGATCGTGTCGACGTTGCCGGCGCCGCTGCCGGCCGGTGTCGACCATTGCTCGGTGAGATCGCCACCGAGCACCGAGATCTCGCCGGTCGAGGAGGCCGCGCCGATGCGCGATCCGTCGGCCGAGACCG
>CAXBAZ010000858.1:0-2111 GCA_963973395.1 uncultured Acidimicrobiaceae bacterium | reverse complement strand
CCCGCCTCGGGCGGGGCGACGAGGAGCAGTCGGTCGGCGACGGCGGCGACGCCGAGCGCTTGCGTGCCGGGGAAGAGCCGTCCGAGGTCGACGACCACGTGGTCGGTGATGCCGTCGAGCAGCGATCGCCAGCCTCGTGGCCGTTCGAGCGCTGCGGCAATCCTGTACGGCTCGCCTTGAGCGACGACGACACCGATGTCGCCGAGCGACTGGACGAACGGTGAGAGGCCAGGTCGTTCTCGCTCGAAGGCCGCCTCGTAGAGCCCACCGGCCGTCGGGTCCAGCGTCGGGCACCATCCGAGCAGTGACCCGCCGGACGGGTCAGCTTCGAGCACCAGCGCATCGAATCGCATCCCGAGCGCAGCGGCGAGGCCAAGCGCGCTCGATGTCACACCGCCGGTTCCCTTGACGGAGGCCAGTGCAATGACCTGCGTCACCGGTCGACTCCGACGAGTACGAGGTTCTCGTCCGCCGACCACTGTGCGACGCGGCCCGAATCCGTCGGCGGGGCGGCGAGCACGACGAGGGCCGCTCGGTCATCACCGATCGACACGTCGACGACGAGCACCTCGACGCCAAGAGGTTCACCTTCCTGCGGCAGCGCGAGCATGCGATCTCCGATCGCGATCGACGACGGGTAGTTGCCGGCGCGGAGGAGCCCACCGATGTCCTGCCAGCCCTCCGGAAGTTTCTCACCGGACGTCACGGTCGAGGGGCCGACGAGATCGCCAGGAGCGAGATCGGTCGCTGCGATGGAGCCGACGATCTGCTCGCGTTGCTCGGCAGAGTAGAGCTGAGTCGGGGTGTCGACGGCGACGAACGAGGTGGTCAGGTCAGTCGGTTCGATGGTCTCGCCCCGCCCGATCGCCTCGGCGACCATCAGGACCTCTCGCCGATCGGCCGCACGACCGAAGCCCCAGAGGACGATCGCCGCCGTGAGCAGCGCCGCGCCGACAGCGGCCGCGAGCCACGGCACTCGCACACGTCGTGCTGGCCCGGGCACGTTCGCTCGTTCGACCGTCCTGTGCGACGGTGCGTCGAGATCAAGATCGGCGGTCATGGGCTCCTCCTGGGTCACGATCCCGGCCGGGTGTTGACGGCCCGCAGCTCGTCGACCCGCACGGTCAGCGGATCGGACTCCCACTCGTACGGAGGCTGTTCCTCGACGAAGCCGGAGACGACGTAGCGCACCCGGTAGGTGATCTGGGCGCGGATGGTGACATCACCTGGTTCGGGCGGGATCCAGACGCACGGCTCGTCGAGCTGACCGGGTTCTGCGAAGTCCGGGATCGAGTCATCTCGTGCCGGGATGTTCTGGGAGCCGTCAGGTTCGACGAAGCCCCCGAAGCACGGCACCGTCAGTGTCACCGCCGAGCCGTCGTCCGGCTCGAAGCCAACGACGAAGTCGAGCGCCGCTGGCGTCAGCACGAGTCTCGCCGACCAGCCACGAAAGTCGACAGGTGGCGACGCGTAGACGACCCAGTGATCGGCGCCGATCTGGAGAGAAGTCGGCATGTTGACGGGCAGTCCGCCGAAGACATCCGACGACGGAATCGTCGAGAGCGACGGCCGATCGAGTTGCACGCCCGCCCACACGCGGGCGACGCCCGCGAAGACACCCCAGAACGGATCCCGCACCGAGACCAGCGTCGAGCCCAACGACTGGTTCGTCGTGAGTCCGGAGCCCTGGGTTCCGGTGCAGAACACCTGGAAGCGCCGGAAGGCCTCGTCTACAGGGCCATACGTCGCGATGATTTCCTCGACTTCGGTTCCACTCAGCGCAGCAGCTTCCTCCCAGTGCTCGCTGTCGACGGTGCGCTCGGTCGTCTCTCGAAACGTCCATTGCATCGACTGTCGCTGCTCAGGTACCGCGTCGGGATCGACTGAGCCGTCGCCGTCGCGGTCGGCGTAGTAGGTGAATGTGCACGGAGCGCGATCACCTCCGCCCTGCGTGCGAAACGTCGACCCGTACGGGATCGACGTCGTCGCCGAGACGCCACCTGACCCGTTCCGGTGGTGCACGGTGATCGGTCCGGGCTGCGGTGGTGGGGTCACCCCCGGCCCACCACCACCCGGCGGCGCAGCGTCGACGTGAGTCGGGACCGCGCAGC
>CAXBAZ010000857.1:0-2112 GCA_963973395.1 uncultured Acidimicrobiaceae bacterium | reverse complement strand
CACCGTCGAGGCATCGAGCGACCCGACCGACATCGATCGCGACGGCGTCGACGTGACCGTCGGCGAGGTCGATGTGAGCTCACCGGCGCTCGAACGCCGCGATCCCGTCGTCGGCGACCAGCGCAGGCGGCCGCAGCTCTGATCGGTCAGGCGTAGGCGCCGGGGCGGGTGAGGAGGTGCCGGTGCCACCGCCGCGGCGAGGTGGCGATCGCCCTGGGCTCGTCTTCGAACATCCATCGGTGCGCGGCTGCACTGCGCCCCCCTCGACGATCGCGTCGGCCGCCAGACGGCCGGTGAGGAGCGCTTGTCCGATGCCCTCGCCGGTCATCACGTCGGTGGCCGCAGCGGCGTCACCGACGAACAGCACGCGACCCGAAGTCAACGAGATCTCGTCGACGCGGGCAGGGATCGGCCACGCCGTGTGCCGGCCCTCGAGCTCGACACCGTCGCCGAGTGCCTCGACGACGTGCGGACGCCGCAGGAGATCCCGCCACAGGTCGCCCATGTCGGCGACCCGGCGATCGCCGGCGCGGAGGACCCCGAAGCCGATGTTGACGCGGTTGCCCGGCAGCGGGAACGACCACGCATAGCCCGGCAGGAGATCCTGCTCGAACCAGACGATCAACCGCTCGGCCGCGGGCCCGGTCACGTTCGAGGCGTACTGCCGGAATGCGTGCCACTCGCCGCGATACCCCTCGATCGTGGCGCCGACCGCGCGACGGACCGGGCTCCACATGCCGTCGGCGGCGATGACGTACCGGCAGCGCACCACACCCGCTCCGGCGACGTGGACGTCGACGTGGTCGTCGGTGCTCGTCAGCAGCTCGAAGCCGTGCCCGTCGAGCACGGTGATGCCGCTCCGACGGGCCAGTTCGACGAGGGCATGGTCGAGCGCGAGCCTCGGCGCGACCGCTGCGTAGCGTCCGTCACGGGGCAGCGGTACGACCACCTCGCGCCCCGAGGGCGACCGCAGCCACGCGGCGTCGACGTCGAACCATCCGCCGACGTCGTCGGGTTGCAGGCCGAGCGATTCCAGTTCGCGCAGTGCCAGCGTCGTCAGCCCGTCGCCGCAGCACTTGTCGCGCGGAAACGTCGCCTTGTCGATGACGACGACCGACCGACCTGCCCGGTGCAACGTGATCGCGGCGGCGATGCCGGCCGGTCCGGCGCCGACGACGAGCACGTCGGTGGTGTCGGTGCTGCTGGTGGTGATGGTGGCGGTGTCGCTCACGGGCTGGAGGCTACGACTGACCCGGGGCGGATCCCCGTGCGGTCGCCCGATCGGAGGCCGGCGGGACCGTCCTCGTACCATGCGATGGCGGCCCCAGCGGCCGGACACGAACCGGGAGGAACGAACATCCATGAATCGTCTGTGTGAAGGACGCGTCGCGATCGTGACGGGCGCCGGGCGCGGCATCGGCCGCGAGTACGCGTTGATGCTGGCCCGCCACGGTGCCAAGGTCGTCGTCAACGACCTGGGTGGCACCCGTGACGGTTCCGGCAGCGACGACAGCCCCGCCGAACAGGTGGTCGCCGAGATCGTCGGTGAGGGCGGGGAGGCGATCGCGAACGGCGAGAACGTCGCCGACTTCGCGGGCGCCGAACGTCTGGTCGGTCAGGCGATCGACACCTTCGGTGATCTGCACGCGGTGATCAACAACGCAGGGATCCTGCGCGATCGCATGCTCGCCAACATGGACGAGACCGAGTGGGACGCGGTGATCGACGTGCATCTCAAGGGCACCTTCGCTCCGTCCCGGCACGCCGCGGCGTACTGGCGCGAGCGGTCGAAGGCCGGTCACGCGGTCAGCGGCCGCATCATCAACACCACGTCGGTGTCGGGGATCTACGGCAACATCGGGCAGACCAACTACGGCGCCGCGAAGGCCGGCATCGCCTCGTTCACGAACATCGCGGCGCTCGAGCTCGCCCGCTACGGCGTGACGGTCAACGCGATCGCGCCGGCAGCGCTGACGCGGATGACCGAGGATCTCGGCATGGGGCAGGCGAGCGACGAGGACAAGGAGGCGATGTCGCCCCGGTGGATCGCACCGATCGTCACGTGGCTCGCCTCCGAGGAGTCGGCCGCGGTCACGGGACGCGTGTTCGAGG
>CAXBAZ010000856.1:0-2113 GCA_963973395.1 uncultured Acidimicrobiaceae bacterium | reverse complement strand
ATAATTAGCTACCAGGCTAAGACCACTACTGACAGCAAAATTAGCAATAGTATTATAAGCGTGACCATCGTCCACCACTTTGCCCCGGTCCCCTCGACGTAGGCCTGTTCGTTCGTGACGGTGGGGGCCCATCCGGCCGCCCGCAACTTGTCGTTGGCCACGACCCACGACGCACGGGTGTACGACCGGAGCCCCGGCGGGATCGGGCCCCGCTGGAACCGCCACTGCAGCCGTCCGACCACGTCGGCCACACGAGACGGCAGCGGCAGTCGGAACCGGTGACCGGTCAGGGCGCGTACCCGATCCCCGGGGATGCTCCCGTCGGGCGCGACGTTGAACACGTCGTCGAGGCGGTCGGTGACCGCGAGCGCGACCGCGCTCGCCACGTCGTCGTGATGGACGAACTGGGCGTCGGGGTCGGACTCGCCGAACGACTGGCCGTAGCCGGCGATGAGCGCCCGCGCCAACGACGACGTGCCGTCGGCTGCGATCGGGACGGCCGGTCGCAGCATGGCGACACGTCGGTCGGGTGCGGCGACCCGCCATCCGTCGATGGTCTCCTCGGCTGCGGCGAGTTGGCGCGCGTAGACGAACGCCGGCTCGGGTCGGAGCACGGCTGCCTCGGTCAACGGCACCGGGTTGTTCGCCACCGCGCCGTACACCATCGCGGAGCTGAGTACGACGAGCTGGCTCGCACCCAGCACGGCTGCGTCGGCCAGCAGTTCGGTGGCACCGGCCGTGACGCTCGCGCCGCGTTGACCGAGCACGTCGTGGTCGGCGACCCCGACGTCGACGATCGTGTCGAACGGCGCCATGTCGGCGGTGGCGGGAGCGTCGCCGGATGCGATGACGACGTCGAGATGCTCGAGGGCGGACAGCTCGTCGGCGACGCGCCAGCCCAGGTGCCCGCGCACACCTCGCACGTACACCCGTCGCCGCGGTCGGTCGAGGATCACTGCTGCCACGTGGGCGACGCTACTCCCGCGCGGCAAACCATTCGCCGACCCGTAGCATCGACGGCATGGCCGACGGCCCCGACAACCGCCCGAGCGACGACCGCGACGACGACCGCGACGACGACCGCGACGACGACCGCGGAGGCGACACACCCGGTCCCTCCAACCCGTTCGCGGCGATGCCGATGTTCGGCGACCTGGCCAAGGCGCTGCAGGGGCAGGGTCCACTCAACTGGGACGCAGCCCGCCAGTTCGCCATGCTGGGGGCGACGCAGGGCGAGGCCGAGCACAACATCGACCCAGCGGTCCGGATCGCGTTCACCGACCTGGCCCGCATCGCGGCGATGCACGTCAACGACGTGACCGGCGCCGACACCGAGTTCCCCGAACCGCGCGTCGTCACTCGCGGCCAGTGGGCTGCGGAGACACTCGACGCCTATCGCCCCTTGTTCACCGACATGGCGACGTCGCTCGGCCAGACCGGCGCCCACGACGCCGACCCGGGCGCAGACCCGGCCGCCGACGCCGGCGCGGATCCGATGATGCAGATGATGGCGGGCCTCAACCGCATGATGGCGCCCGCCATGATGGGAATGGCGGTCGGCTCCATGGTCGGCACGCTCTCCCAGCGGGTGTTCGGCCTCTTCGACCTCCCGATCCCCCGCGAACGCCACGAAGTGGTGCTCGTCGGCCGCACGATCGACGAGTTCGCCGGCCAGTGGGAGATCCCGCTCGACGAGATGCGGCTCTGGGTGCTGGCCCACGAGCTCTCCGGCTATCGGGTGCTGTCGATCCCGCACCTGCGTGATGAGCTGACCAACCTCGTGCGTGCCCACGTCGGCGGGTTCCGGCCCGACCCGTCCGCGATCGCCGACAAGCTCGGCGGGTTCGACCCGTTCGGGGGCGGCGACGATCCGATGCAGGCGCTCCAACAGGCGTTCTCCGACCCCGAGATCCTGCTCGGTGCGGTCGAGTCGCCGGCCCAGCGCGAGCTGCAGCCTCGACTCGACGCCGCCGTCGCGGCGGTCGTCGGCTACACCGACTGGGTGGTCGACGCGGTCGCGGTCCGGGTCATCGGCGGCGACGCGCTCCGCATCGCCGAGGCGGTCCGTCGCCAGCGTTCCGGTTCCATCCCCGACGATCAGTTCGTCGAGCGC
>CAXBAZ010000855.1:0-2117 GCA_963973395.1 uncultured Acidimicrobiaceae bacterium | reverse complement strand
GCGATGATCTCGCGCAACGTCTCACCCACCCGCGCCGAACGCGGGTACTTGTGCCCGCCACCGCCACGAGAGGATCGTTTGCCGCGCCCCGCCATCGGTCAGCTGCTCAGCGTGCGAGCGATCTCGCGCTCGTCGAACGTTTCGATGATGTCGCCGGGCTTCAGGTCCTGGAAGTCGGACAGCCCGATGCCGCACTCGAAGCCGGCACGCACTTCCTGCGCGTCGTCCTTGAAGCGGCGCAGCGAGGTGATGCTGCCCTTCCAGATGATGGTGCCCTCTCGGAGGAAGCGCACCTTCGAGCCACGGGTGATGACCCCGCTCTGCACGAGGCAGCCGGCGATCGCACCGAGACGCGGGACCCGGAAGATCTCTCGGACCTCGGCCTCGCCGGTGACGACCTCTTCGAACTCGGGCGCCAGCATGCCGACCATCGCCTGCTCGATGTCTTCGAGCAGCTTGTAGATGATCTCGTAGGTACGGATCTCGACGTTCTCGGTCTCGGCGGCCGCGCGGGCCTTGCGGTCGGGCCGGACGTTGAACCCGATGATGGTCGAGTTGGTCGTGGCGGCGAGCGTGATGTCGTTCTCGCTGATGCCGCCGACGGCGCGGTGCACGAACGTCAGGTCGACCTCGTCGCGGCCGAGCTTGCGGAGGCTCTCGGTGACCGCCTCGAGCGAACCCTGCACATCGGCCTTCAGGATCAGGTTCAGTGTGGCGGACTCACCGGTCTGGATCTGATCGAAGATGTCCTCGAGCTTGACGCCGGACTTCACGCGGGCGTCGCCACGCTGGTCACGGACCCGACGGTGGAACTCGCGGGCCTCACCGACGGTGCGGGCGGTCTTCTCGTCTGGCGCGGCACGGAACTCGTCGCCCGCCTCGGGCACCGAGCCGAGGCCGAGCACCTCGATCGGGGTCGACGGGCCGGCGACCTTGATCTGCTCGCCCTTGTCGTTGATCATCGCCCGGACCTTGCCCCAGGCGGGACCGGCGACGATCGGGTCGCCGACCTTGAGCTCGCCCTTGTCGACGAGGATCGTGGCGACGGGGCCGCGTCCCTTGTCGAGGTTCGCCTCGAGCACGATGCCCTTGGCGCGACCGGTGGGGTTGGCCTGGAGGTCTTCGAGTTCGGCGACGACGTTGAGCTGATCGAGGAGATCGTCGATGCCGAGGTCTTGCAGTGCGGACATCTCGACGACGATCGTGTCGCCTCCCCACGCCTCGGGAACGAGCTCCTGCTCGGCGAGTTCGGTGAGGACGCGCTGCGGGTCTGCGTTGTCCTTGTCGATCTTGTTGACCGCCACGACGATCGGCACGTCGGCCGCTCTGGCGTGGTGGATCGCCTCGATCGTCTGGGGCATCACGCCGTCGTCGGCGGCGACGACGAGCACGACGATGTCGGTCGCCTCGGCGCCTCGGGCACGCATCTGGGTGAACGCCGCGTGACCGGGCGTGTCGATGAACGTCAGCTTCTTGCCGTCCTTCTCCACCTGGTAGGCGCCGATGTGCTGAGTGATGCCACCGGCCTCGCCGTCGACGACGTTGGCCGAGCGGATCCGGTCGAGCACCGTGGTCTTGCCGTGGTCGACGTGACCCATGACGGTGATGACCGGCGGCCGCACTTCGAGCAGCTCCTCGTCGTCGTCGTCACTGTCGTCGAACATCGCCTGGAGTTCGATCTCCTGCTGCTGGCCCGGATCGACGAGCAGCAGGTCCGCGCCGAGGTCGAGCGCGTACAACTCCATGTGTTCGTCGGAGAGGCCCATCGTGACCGTGAGCATCTCGCCGTGCTGGAGCAGGAACTTGATGACGTCGCCAGCGGTGCGGTTCAGCTTGGGGCCGAACTCCTGGGCGGAGACACCGCGCTCGACGACGATCGTGCCCTCGGGCACGGGCGCATCGGCCGCGGTGAAGCTCTGCTCCTGCGGCTGCAGCTCGTCGCGGTCGCGACGACGACGCCGCTTGCTCCGACGTGGTGGTCGGCGTTGACCGCTCGGTCGACCGCCACCGGGACGTGGGCCGCCACCGGGACCGCCACCGCCGGGGCCGCCACCCGGGCGGCCGGCGAAGCCGCCGGGGCCGCCGCCGGGTCGTCCGGCGTATCCGCCGGTGCGACC
>CAXBAZ010000854.1:0-2120 GCA_963973395.1 uncultured Acidimicrobiaceae bacterium | reverse complement strand
TAGAGCGAGGTGTCGCGTACGAGTGCGTTCGATCGGAACGTGTCGGACGGCGGGAACTTCCGGTTCTCGGCCATCAGTGCGTCGATCGTGTCGTGCTGCTCGTCACTCATGGGGATCCATCGTAGAACAGGCGCCGAGAGCCCGGTTCGGTCCGGCGCACGGGCTGCGCAGCGGGAGCACCGCCACCCGGCTCACCGGTGATCCGACCGACATCGCCGATCCGCGTGCCACACTCGGAGCCTCGGCGCGGAGTCGCCGAGTGGGGAGCAACCGATGGCGACACCGCTCGAGCAACCGACACGATCGACCACCGCGGCAGCGCTGGGCACCCCGATGGGCACTGCGATGGCGGCGACCGTGGCGACGGGTGGACGATCGCACGAGCCGATCGCGACCCCTCCGTTCGACGGGCCGATCCGCATCGCCACCACTGCCGGCATCGGCGTCGACGTCGTGGGCCGCGGCTGAGCCGATGGACCTCGTCGATGCGATCAGCGCGACACTCGATGTGGAGGTCGTCGCGACGTCGCGGGTCTCCGGTGGTGACGTCGCCGAGGCGTTCCGGTTCGATCTGGCGGACGGCCGTGCGATCTTCGTCAAGACTCATCGCCACCCGCCCGCCGACTTCTTCACGACCGAGGCCGCCGGGCTCCGGTGGTTGGCGGCCGCGCAGGCGGCACCTGTTCCCGACGTGCTGTCGGTGTCCGACGGCGACGACGCCGCCGGTGACACGACCACGCCGCCACACCTCGCGCTCCGATGGGTCGATGCGGGCGGGCGTCAGGACAGCCGCACCGAGGCCATGTTCGGGCGCGACCTCGCCCGGCTCCACCGGGCCGGCGCGCCGCGGTTCGGGCGCACCGATCGGCGCACGACCGGCAGCCGCGCCCTGCCGAACGAGCCTTGCGACACCTGGTCCGAGTTCTTCGCGACACAGCGACTGCAACCGTTGTGTCGTCTCGCCTCAGATGCCGGAGCGCTGACGGCGGCGACCGTTGCGGGGATCGGCTGGATCGCCGACCATCTGGACGACCTCGGTGGGCCGCCCGAGCCACCCGCACGCCTGCACGGCGATCCCTGGGCCGGCAATCGTCTGATCGACGACGTCGGCACGTCGTGGCTGATCGATCCGGCGGCCCACGGCGGGCACCGCGAGTTCGACCTCGCCATGATGCGGCTGTTCGGCGGCTTCGGCAGCGATTGCTTCGACGCCTACGATCGGGAGTTCCCGCTCGCCGCCGGTTGGCAGCAGCGGGTCTCCCTGCACCAGCTCGCCCCGTTGGCGGTGCATGCGATCAAGTTCGGTGGCGGGTACGCGTCCGCGACCGACGAGGCGGTGCGGTCGGTACGCACGCACCTGGCCTGACCGGGGAGGCAGGCCACGACGAGCTCGCGGACCGCGTGTGCCCGCGCCAGATGGAATCTTGAGGGAACAGGGTCCCGATCGCCGTTTGGCGGACCGATGCCCGGGGGACGTTCCGCTCATGACACAGCCGGTCCCCGAGCGGGGACATCCGTTCCTCGAGTTCGCCGTCCTCGTGACGGCGCTCGCGGTGCTGACGCTGGCCGTGCTCGAACTGCACCTGAGCCCGCGAGCGGCGATCGCCGATCGGCCCGCAGCCGTTGCGACGCCCCTGCTCGTCGCCCCGGCTCCGCCCGCTGCCTCGACCTGGGCCGTCACCGTCACGTCACCCGTCGACGAGGGTCGGCGTCTGGTGCCGACGCTCACCGACGTCGCGGCCCCGGCGACGCGCACCGTCCGGATCGACACCGAGCGGCGCCACCAGGAGTGGATCGGCGTGGGCGGTGCGTTCACCGACGTCTCGGTCGACCTCCTGAGCGAACACGGCGAGGCGCTCGAGCTGCTCTACGATCCGACCCGGGCCGACGGCGCACAGCTCGATCTCGGGCGCCTCCCGCTCTCGGCGACCGACTTCTCGACGTCCGCCTGGACATGGGGATGGGACGACCGGAACGGGGTGGCGACCCCGAGCCCCGAGGCCCGCCGCGCCGTCGGCGCCGTCCGCGACGCGCTCGAGTTGCGACCCGACCTGAACATGATCGCGACCCCGTGGACGGCGCCGAGGAACATGGTCGCCGACGACGGCAGCCTCGCCCCT
>CAXBAZ010000853.1:0-2120 GCA_963973395.1 uncultured Acidimicrobiaceae bacterium | reverse complement strand
GGACGGGTGGTCGAGATCGAGCGCGGCGCCGGCTACATCCACCGCGCCGAGGCCGGCACCAGCGCCTACGCGACGTACCTGGCCGGACGGGCGGCGCGTCACGAACAGGCCGCCAGCGAGGAGTCGACGCGCAAGATCCTCGCACGCCGCGAGCTCGAGTGGCTCCAGCGCGGGGCCCAGGCCCGTTCGACGAAGCCCAAGGCCCGATTGCGGTCGGCCCGTGACATCGTGGCCGGCGGGCCCGAGTCGGGCGGTGTTCGCGGCGACGACCTGCTGCTCGACATGGGATCCACCCGGCTCGGGAACCAGGTCGTCGAGCTCGTCGACGTGGCCCAGGCGTACGGAGACGTGACGGTGTTCGAGCACGTCGACCTGCTGGTCGAGCCGGGGGCCAGGTTGGGCATCGTCGGACCCAACGGATCGGGCAAGACGACGCTCCTCGACATCGTCGCCGGCCGTCGTGAACCGGCCGCGGGCACGGTGAAGCGCGGGTCGACGGTCGTGACGGGCTACGCCGACCAGCAGACGTCCACGCTCGACCCCGAGGCGGTCGTGCGCAACCTGGTCGCCGGTCCGCTGCGCGAACCCGACTGGGAGGACCGTGCCCTGCTCCAGCGCTTCTGGTTCGACTCGACCGCTCAGTTCGCGCCGGTCAAGATGCTTTCGGGTGGTGAGCGTCGGCGGCTCCAGCTGGTGATGGTGCTCGCCACCAAGCCCAACCTGCTCGTGCTCGACGAACCCACCAACGACCTCGACCTCGACACCCTGCGGGCGCTCGAAGACTTCCTCGACGACTGGCCCGGCGCACTCGTGGTCGCCAGCCACGACCGCACGTTCCTCGACCGTACGATCGATCACGTGCTCGCGATCGATCCTGGCGGCGACCTGCGGCGGGTGCCCGGTGGGGTGCAGGGGTGGCTGGCGAACCGAACCGCAGGAAGCTCCCCGTCACCGAAGCCGGCGCCGGCGGCGAGTGCTCCGGCGCCGCGCGTGAAGAAGGATCGTCCGGCGAGTCAGTACACGGTCGGCCGCCGGATCCGGGAGACCGAACAGTCGATGGCCAGGGTCCAGCGCCAGGTCGACCGGTTGAACGAACGGCTCGCGGCCACGACCGACCACCAACAGCTCGCCGCACTCGGGGCCGAACTCGCCGCCGCCCAGGCCGAGTTGGCCGACGTGGAGGAGCGCTGGCTCGAACTGGCCGAGGAGCAATCGGGCTGACGGGATCGCGGTACGTTGACCGCGATGAACCAGCGGCGTGCCGAGATCGGGATGTGTTTCGACCGGGCGTTCCCGGCGGCGGCCGTCGGCGAGTACGCCCGCCGGCTGGAGCGGTCGGGCATCCAGCAGCTGTGGGTCATCGAGGACTGCTTCTTCACGGCCGGGGTGAGTCTGGCGGCCACGGCGCTGGCATCGACCGAGCGGCTCCAGGTCGGCATCGGCATCCTGCCGGCGGTCGCCCGCAACCCGGCGATCACCGCGATGGAGATCGCAACGCTCGCGAACATCGCTCCGGGCCGTTTCCATCCGGGCATCGGCCACGGCGTGCAGGACTGGATGGGCCAGATCGGCGCCCGCACGCCGTCGCCGCTGACCACGCTCGACGAGACGATCACCGTGGTTTCTCGACTGCTCGCTGGAGACGAGGTCTCCTTCGACGGTCGTGAGGTGCACCTCAGCGGCGTGCGGCTCGACCAGCCACCCGCCGAGGTCCCGAGGATCCTCGCCGGGGTACAGCAGCCGAAGTCACTGGCGCTCGCCGGACGGGTCGCCGACGGGGTCATCCTCGTCGAGGGAGCGGGTCCGACCTACGTCGAATGGTCGCTCGGTCACGCCGGCCGCGCAGCGGACGACTTCCACGTCGTGACGTTCACGATGATGGCCGTCGACGACGACCGACGAACGGCGTACGGGTTCGTCGCACCGTTCGTCGCCGGATTGATCCGCGAACGTCGGCCGGCGTTCACCGTGCTCCCGTTCTTCGACGAGGTGGCGCAGCGGGTCGCCGACGGCGGGTCCGATTCCCTGCTCGAGATGCCCGCCGACTACTGGCGTGAGATCGGTGCGATCGGCACCAGCGACGATGCGTTCGCACATGTCGCTGCACTCGAAGCGGCCGG
>CAXBAZ010000852.1:0-2122 GCA_963973395.1 uncultured Acidimicrobiaceae bacterium | reverse complement strand
ACGGATCGCGCCCGGGCAGCACGACGGCCACGACCTCGACGTCGGGCGGGAGCCGCGATGGCCAGGACCGGTAGGCCGCCGGGCCGCCGCCCGCGAAGGGCAGACACACGAGGCGTCGGCCGACCGCACCCGCGGCCGGGAACCGGATCAGCGTGCTGGGCGTGATCGACGAGTCACTGTCAGCCACGACCACACCAAGCACACGGTTCGGGTCTCGCCAAGATCATCATCACGCCTCCGCCAGGACAGCACCTGTCCTTCATGCACCGATCCGTCGTGATCCGAGGAGCGGCATCTCGGATCATATGTTCGGGTGAGCAAGGGGTCCAGTTCGAATTCACGACGGGCCACCGTCGGCCGGCACCACGACCGCAGCGAGGTGGCGATCAGCAACCGTCACCCACGTCCCGCGCAGGTCGAGCGCCGCCGGGAGGACGGTAGCGACGAAGTGTCCGTCTTCGAACCGCACGCGCACGTCGTGGTGGTCGAGGATCCCTCCACCCATCGCGCTCCACGCCTTGTAGGCCGCCTCCTTCGCCGTGAACGCCAGGTGCGCGTCGTCGACGTCGTCGTCGTCACGAACGATGATCTCGACGAGCGCCTGATCCAGCGGCACCGCCGGCTCCACGTCGACGCCGATGGCGCGAGCGCGCCCGGACCGCTCGACGACCGCGACCGCGACGTCGCTATCGTGGGCCAACGAGCCGACGACGCCCGGCGGGAACGACGGCGCCCGGGTCGCGCTGACCAGGATCGGCTCCGAGTCCCCCAAGATGTCGTGCAGCAACGCCCGCCCCGTCGCGAACTCGCGCTGACGACTCGCAACCGCCGACGTAACGAACGCGTGCTCACGAGGATCGAGCCGTTCGAGGTCGCATGCATCGATCGGCCGAACGCCACTCCGGACGCCGCGACCCGCCGTGCCGCAACTCACCAAGTTGTGCAGCGCCCCGCCAAGGGTCGTGACATCGACCACCGCGCTCAGGTTAGCGAGAACACGCGCGTGCGGCTCGTGGCGCAGGGGCTGGCACGTCTGTCCTTCGGCAAAGAACCGGCGTAACCTCATGCGTCGCGGCCACTCGACCACCTTCCGTGAGAATTGGTCGGGTAAACACCACCCACCGCGCGTTTCGGCTCGACACCACCCGGCTCGCACGGTAGCGTTCGCGGCCACACCTGGACGGGTCGGTTGGCGTCGCGAGATCGCTCGATCGCGACAGCTCGACCACAGCGGAGGACGAAATGACATCGACAACGGCGGCACACCGGGCCGGCAGGTGGAAGGGCCGGGTCGGCATGGCGGTGACCGCACTCCTGGTGACCGGCGGCACCGTCGTGACCTCGATCGCGCCCACGACGGCGCTCGCCGCGCCCGGCGACACCATCATCTACGGTGCCAATGGGTACGGCAACACCGACGTCGTCGAGCTCAACCTCACCCAGCAGACCTTCACGCACGTCGGTGACGTCGCCCGCGAGACCCAGGCGATCGACCAGGACCCGGCCACGGGCCGCCTCTACTGGTTCGAGTGGAAGACGACGTCGAACGAGTTCGGCTATTGGGACCCCGCCACCGGCGCGAACACGATCGTGCGCGTGTACACCCCGCGCCCCAACCTGTACGCGAAGCGTCTGGCGTTCGGCGCGGACGGCGTGCTGTACATGATGGACGCCGACGATCGACTCTTCACGATCGACAAGCACAACGGCAACATCACCACCCTCGGTCAGGTCACGGGCCTCGAGAACGGACCCTACGGCGGGACGGGCGACATGGCCTTCGCGCCGGACGGCACGTTGTACATCGCGACGTACTCGAGCCTCTACGCGGTCGACGTCGCCACCCGGACATCGACGTTGCTGCACGACGACATGATCGATCTCACGGGCGTCGGGATCACGTTGTGGACGGGACTCGCGTTCTGCGACGGCGTGCTCTACGCCTCACACGCCGAGGAGGCCACCGCGCTCTCGGCGATCTTCGCGATCGATCCGGCGAGCGGTGCCACCGACCTGCTCTACTACACCGACACCCTGCTCAACGATCTGTCGTCCTGCTCGGCGATCCCACCGAACGACCCGCCGAGCGCGGTGGGTGGGTCGGTGGCGACGGCGGAGGACA
>CAXBAZ010000851.1:0-2122 GCA_963973395.1 uncultured Acidimicrobiaceae bacterium | reverse complement strand
CGGCGGCCCACGCCGGGGTGCCCAGCCCGGTGAGGAGGTCGGCGACGATCGGTGACACGCCCCCGGTCGCCAGGCCGGCGCCGGCGCCCATGCCGACGAGTTGGAGGAACGTGCGTCGATCGAGCGCGTGGGGATCGGTCTCGGCGTGGGTGAGATGACCCATGGCGTCGCGGGTGGAGATGTCGGCGTCGAGCATGTCGGCTTCCTCAGGCGATCTGGAGTTCCGGGGCGAACAGGACGAGATGGAACAGGTCGCTGAGTTCCCAGCGTTCAGAGTTCCGGGCGAAGGCGGCGAGCGCCTCGTACGTCCCGGCCGTCAATTCCAGGTCGGTGAGACGGAGCAGTTCGTCGATCACCGCTGTCGGTTCGGTGCTCTCGACGTAGCTCCGGGAGATCGTGCCGTTCTTGAGGTGCAGGAGACCGTCGCCACTCCAGTATCCCTGCATCGATCGCCAGATGATCTGGCGGACCGTTTCGGTCCGCTTCGCCATCGCGCTCGCGTTGACCCAGTAGGCGTTGTGCTTCCAGCCGCTCACGTTCGGGGGGAACAGCGGTCGCTGACCCATCCCCTGCATCAGCCACAGCGGCGTCGCCTCGACCGAGCGACGGCCCGTGGCGTGCAGCAGGGCGACGACGAACTCGACGGGTGAGCGCACGAGCCCCTGCTTCACGGCCGGCGAGTAGAACTCGCTGCGCGTCAGGAGCTCGTGCAGCCACGGGCGGATCGCGAAGTTGTTGTCGATCGCCGCAGTGCGCAGCGCGGCGAGCACGGCAGCCGACGGTTCGGTACCGGCGAATTCGATCCACAACTTCTTCGAGAGGAACTCGGCCGCGACCTCTCTCGACGGACGCCCCTTGTTCATCGGTGCGTTCGACGGGATGGTCCCGTTGCCGAGCATGACCTCGATCGTCTGCCGGCCGTGGCCGGTCGGGTCGCCACCGTTGTTGATGTCACGTCCGAGGAACCGTTTGGTCGAGCCGTCGTGCCAGTCGGCGCGCCACACGTACTCACCGTTGCGCCAGTCGTCGGTGTGGCCGGTCCACGCGGCGGTGGCGGCTTCGACGTCGGCTTCGGTGTAGTTGCCGACGCCGAGGATGAACAGCTCCATCAGCTCGCGGGCGAAGTTCTGGTTGGGCGAGGTGTTCCGGTTCTGGTTGTTGTCGAGATACCGCAGCATCGCGACCTGTGTCGACATCTCGATCGCGAGCGTGCGGACGTCGGTGAGCGCGCCGCGTCGGAACGTGTCGATCTGCTCCTGCATCAGGTCCGCGGATCCCACCTTGCCGAATTCGGAACAGAAGTGACCGTGCCAGAAGAAGCCCATCTTCTCCTGGATCGGACGTGGTGAATCATGGGCCATCCGGTCCAGCCAGTGGTGCGTGAGCTGCTCACCGCGCCGCCAGTTCTCGCTCTCGGTCAGGTTCGCCGAACCAGGATCGGCCGGCACGTCGAGGATGTTCTCGACCGCGGCGGGGAGCGACAGGTTCTTCAGTTCGGCGACCCGCTCCGGGCGCGCGACGAACTCGGTGCGGCGCAGCAGGTGTTCGACATCGGCGACGGCTGGCATGGGACTCCCGGGGTTGCTCACCGATAGATCGTCGGCCGCGCGACCGAACTTGACGACGAACGCACAGTTTGACCGAAACCTGAGCTGCTCCTGCGGTGCACCACACCGCATCGCACCACGGCGAAAACGCCGACACCGCCCCGGCGGCCGGGGCGGTGTCGTGTCGTTCGTTCGTGATCGGTCAGCGGCGCACGCCGCCGACGTTCACTTCTTCTTGCTGCGGTCGCCGTAGCGCTTGTTGAAGCGCTCGACGCGGCCACCGGCATCGACCAGCTTCTGCTTGCCGGTGAAGAACGGATGACACTCGTTGCAGAGCTCGACGAGTTGCTCGCCGGGCTTGGTCGACTTGGTGGTGAACGTGTTGCCACACGAGCACTTCACGGTGACGTCGTCGTACGTGGGGTGGATTTCGGTCTGCATGACTCTGCTCCCTGGGGGAAATCGGACTCTTCAGGTTAACGCCGGAACGAAAGTTTTGTTCCCGACCGGATTGCGACTTGTGCCAGGGCGCCCCCGTGACGATTGGTCGCAGTTCGCCTATCGGCTCACGCTCC
>CAXBAZ010000850.1:0-2128 GCA_963973395.1 uncultured Acidimicrobiaceae bacterium | reverse complement strand
AGGAGTTCGCCGGTCCGGTCCTCCACGCTTTGTGGGGATGACGACCATGACGAACGACCCAGGATGAACGACCCGGAATGAGCGACGGGGACGAACCGATGGACCTCACGGCGATCCGTCACGTGATCGACGACGGCGTCGCCACCGTGGTGCTCGACCGACCCCATCGCCACAACGCCTGGACGGGCAGGATGCACGCCGAGTTCCGCTGGGTGATGCACCGGGTCGAGCGCGACCCGACGGTACGGGCGGTCGTGATCACCGGAACACCGCCCGCGTTCTGCGTGGGTGGCGACAGCGAGGCCCTGGCCCGGCACGCCGAACAGGGCGGGTACGACACCGGCCTTCCGGCCGAGCCGGCGGCGCCCGGCATGCACCTCCGACCGGAGTACGACGACGACTTCGCCTGGATGTTCGGCTATCGAACGCCGATCATCGCCGCGGTGAACGGCGCCGCCGCCGGCGTCGGTCTCGCACTCGCGCTGTTCTGTGATCTGCGGTTCGGTGCCGCCGACGCGAAGCTCACCACCGCAGCACCCAAACTCGGCCTCCCCGCCGAGTACGGCATGAGCTGGATCCTGCCGCGTCTCGTCGGGGTCACACGCTCGAACGACCTGCTCCTCTCCGGCCGTGTCGTCACCGCGCGCGACACCGCTGATTGGGGCTTGTGGAACGACGTGCTCGCCGACGGCGCGACCGCCCTGACCGCGGCGACCGACTACGCCAGACTGCTCGCCACGAGTGTCGGGCCCAACGCCGTCACCGTCACGAAGTCGCAGATCTACCGAGATCTCCACCGTCACGACGCCGCCGCGTCGGTCGCAGAGTCCAAGCGCCTGCTCGACCACGCGATGGGCACCGCCGAGTACCGGGAAGGCGTTGCCGCACTCCGCGAGAAGCGCCCGCCGTCGTTCGAGCTACCGCCGCCCCGCCCGGCGGGCGACGACCACGCCGGTTCGGCCGGCTCGTAGACTGCGGCGATGGACGGATCGCGGCCCCAGAACCACCGACTCGCGATTCCGGCGATCGCCTCGGCCGGAGCCGCGATCCTCCACGCGACGGCAGCGGGTACGCATGCCGACACCGCCGGCCTCGCCCGGGTGTTCGCCGCTCTGGCCCTCGCCCAGGCAGCGGCCGCGGTCGTGGGTTTCGTGCGTGGCGACCGACTCGCGGCCGTCGCGCTGCTCGGCGTCAACGGTGGTGCCGTCCTCGGATGGTCCGCGACCCGGCTGACCGGCATCTCGTCGATCGACGGCCTCCAGGTCGCCGAACGTCCGGGCCTCGCCGACACGATCGCGGCGACTCTCGCCTTGGTCGCCGTCGCTGCTGCGGCGTCGACGCTCGGGTCGCGGGCGGTCGCCCTGCCGCGTCGGTCGGTAGCGAGCGCCGCCGTGCTGGTCGGTCTGCTCACCGTGCCCGGCCTCGCCGATGCCACCACGCACGACCACGACGACCACACGACCGCCGCCGACGGGGACACACACGATCACGCCGTCGACCAGACGGCGTCAGGCGTGGGCGACGATCACACCCACATCGCCCAGGGCGACGACTTGGTCGAGGCACTCACGCCGGCGCTCGCGAGCGGCGACCACGGCGATCACTCGACCGCCGACCACGAGCCGGACGACACGCACGCCGACGTCGACCACTCCGAGCACAGCGACGCCGAACACGAGGCGTTCCTGGCCGAGTCGGGTGTGTGGCCGCGCCCGTGGGATCCGACACAGCCGATCGACTTCTCCGGCGTCGACGGGGTCACCGATGAACAACGGGATCGGGCCGAACAGCTCGCCGCCGACACCTTGCGCGCGCTCCCCCGGTTCGCCGACGTGTCGAGCCTGTCCGCCCTCGGATATCGGTCGATCGGCGATGCGAGCACCGGCGTCGAGCACTTCATCAACACCGCATTCATCACCGACGACAGGTTCCTCGATCCGACCGCACCCGAATCACTCGTGTTCGAGGTCGACGGCGACGACCGCACGCTCGTGTCGGCCATGTTCATCGCCGCCGAGACGCCGATCGACGATCCGACGCTGACCGAGTTCGCCGGCCCGCTGATGCAGTGGCACGTGCACGACAACCTCTGCTGGGGCCTCGACGACGACGGTGTGCCCGTCGTCAG
>CAXBAZ010000849.1:0-2129 GCA_963973395.1 uncultured Acidimicrobiaceae bacterium | reverse complement strand
GAGGTTGCGCAGGTCGCGGTAGTCGCCGGTGGCGGCGAGGCGACCCTGGGCGATGACGAGCACCCGCGACCCGAGCCGGGCCACCTCGTCGAGCACGTGACTCGACACCAGCACGCAGGTGCCGTCGTCGCCGAGGTCGTGGAAGAGCCGGATCATGCGGTTGCGCTGCACGGGATCGAGCCCGGTGAGCGGTTCGTCGAGGATGAGCAGTTCGGGCTCGTTCACGAGCGCGGCCGCGAGCTTCACGCGTTGGCGCATGCCCTTCGAGTAGGCACCGACGGGTTTGGTTTCGTCGGCGTCGAGGTCGACCAGGTCGAGCATGTGACGCGCCGCCGGACCGGGGTTGGCGACACCGTGCATCCGAGCGGCCAGTTCGACGAAGCCGAGCGCCGACTGACGGTCGAAGAGTGCGTCCTGTTGCGGCGACAGGCCGATTCGGCCGCGCACGTCACGATCGGCCCGGGCGTCGGCGCCGAGCACACGCACCGTGCCGCGCGTCGGCGCGGTCAATCCGCACATGACCCGGAAGAGCGTCGACTTGCCGGCGCCGTTCGGGCCCAGCAGTGCGGTGACGCCGGGGCCGACCGTGAACGTGACGTCGGAGACCGCGACCACGTCGCCGTACGACTTGGTGACGTTGGCGACCTCGACGATCGTGTCGCCGACCGGCACGGGAGCCGTCGGTGGAGCCGCTGCCGGGGAGGGAGGTGCCCAGTCCGCCATCAGACGGCCGCCAGCTTGCGGTAGCGACCGAACAGGAGCCCGGCACCGAACCCGGTCCAGCCGAAGCAGCCGGCCACGACGAGCCAGGTGTCGAGGCGGGGCATCTCCTCGCCCCGCTCGCCGAACAGGCGCGGTGCCATCTCGAGTGCGACGCCGATCGGGTCGAGCACCCGCCACTGCTCGGCGAGTCCGGCTTCGTCGACGAGCAGGTTGGCGACGATCGTGGCGCCGAGCATCACGAACACGACGGCGATGCTGGCGAAGGCGCGCCGGTCGGTCAGGCTCGAGACGCCGAGGCTCACCGCGGTGTACACCGTGCAGATCACCAGACCGGCGACCACGATGCGGCCGACCACGCTGACCCAGTCGACGACGCCGCCCGGCCCCTGACTCTGGAACGTGTAGCCGAACACCCACAGCAGGGGCGGGCCGAGCACGATCAGCGCCATCGTGCCGAGCACGGCGATCACCTTGGCGAGCACGTACGTGGGGCGCGACAGCGGCGTCGACAGGTAGAGCGCGAACATGCCGTCGCGCCGGTCGCGCACGATCGCTTCCGGCGCCACGAGCGCGACGAACACGATCGTCGCCACGAACGAGAAGCCGAAGAACTCCCAGTACTCGGGGCGGACCTCGTCGCCGAAGTCGCCGAGCAGCACCGAGATCGCCAGGAACGCGATCGCCGGGACGAACGCGACCACCAGCACGATGACCGGGAAGATCTTGTGGCGCGCCGAGCGGCCGAGCCCGAGGATGCTGCGCACGGTGTGCCAGGCGACCGACCGCACGGCGCCGGCGACGCCCGAGCGGTCGCCCTCGAAGCGCCGGTAGCCGCGATCGAGGATGCGGGCGTCGCTCATCGTTCGGCTCCGCCGAAGAGGTCTTCGAGCCGGCGCCGGCGCCGGATGATGCGGCCGACCCGGGCGCCGGCCGCGGCGACCGCGTCGCGCACCTGGTCGGCGACGATGTCGGCGTCGTCGCCGAACACCTCGATCCGGGTGACCGACGCGTCGCGTCGCACCTCGGCGCCGGCCGCGGTCAGCGCCTCGACCACACGTTCGAACGCGTCGGGCGCGTCGGCGATCTCGACCAGTTCGACGACGACGCCGTCGTCCTGACCGACGAGTTCGTCGAGACGTCCGGAGGCCACGAGCCGACCCGCGTCGAGGGCGACGACGTGATCACAGATCCGCTCGACCTCCTCCAGGAGGTGCGACGACAGCAGCACGTCGATGCCGTACTCGGTGCTGATCTGGCGGATCAGGGCGAGCATCTCGTCGCGCTGCACCGGATCGAGACCGTCGGTCGGTTCGTCGAGCAGCACCAGCGACGGGTCGGCCGCCAGCGCCTGTGCCAGCTTGACGCGCTGGCGCTGACCGGTCGACATCGTGCCGAGCGGACGGAAC
>CAXBAZ010000848.1:0-2131 GCA_963973395.1 uncultured Acidimicrobiaceae bacterium | reverse complement strand
AGCGGGTGCACCGGCTGGTGGAGGAGGGCGTCGACGTGGTCGAGGGCGACGAACCGCCCGATCCGACCGAGGAGTTCGACGTCATCCCGGTGTGGCACGACAGCGGCGACGACTCGACCGGCGAGACCAAGATCATCTCCGACCCACCCGACCACGACGATGCCGACGACGGCGAGCGAGCGGTGCCGCGCCTGTACGACGGTGGCGACGACGTCACCCCCGCCCCGGGGGCGGCAGTCCCGATCGTCGACCCGGCCGACGACACGCCGACCGATGCCCCGGCGCCGAAGCGCCGACGACTCGCCGGCATCGCCCGCTTCGTGCTCGGGCTCGGCGTCGCCGCGGTCCTGATCCTCGGGTTCGCGATCCTCGCCGCCTGGGCCCGATCCGGGTACTTCGTGGCATTCGACGACGACGACCAGGTGGTCATCTACCAGGGCCGAGAAGACAGCGTGCTGTGGTTCGACCCGACGCGGGAGGCGTTCGGGCCGTTCCGCGACGAACTCGACGACGAGAAAATCGCCATCGTCGAGCAGGGGCGGAACTTCGAGTCGCAGGCCAGTGCCGAGCTGTTCGTGTCGGAGCGACTCACGCCGACGACGGAGCCAGAGCGCCCGACGACGACGACGGAGCCCGACGAGTGACGTCGCGTTCGGTTCGTCGGCGCCGACGGGTGGAGTGATGTCGGTCGCCGGCACCTCGCCGTCGCGGGCCCTCGTCCGCCGACGTCGTTCCACCGAGCTGATGCTCGTCGTCATGGCGGGCCTGATCACCGGCGTCGCGTACACGCTCGCGTCGCTCGGAGCGAACTCGCAGATCCCGGCCCGGATCGGCCCCTTCCTCGGGCTCCTGCTCGTGCTGATCGGCGTCGCCCACGTCGCCGTCAGGCTGCTGGCCCGCGGCGCGGACGGCACCCTGCTGCCCGTCGCCGTGTTCCTCCACGGCATCGGGTACGTGATGATCACCCGACTGGACGACGAGCTCGCCGCGCTCCAGACGCTCTGGAGCTTCGTCGCGATCGCGGCGTTCGTGGCGACACTGCTCCTCGTCCAACGCACCGCCGACCTCGCGCGCTACAAGTGGACACTCTTCTTCGGCGGCGCGATCCTGCTGCTGCTCCCGATGGTGCCCGGCCTCGGTGTCAACATCAACGGCGCCCGGATCTGGGTCCAGCTCGGGCCGATGAGCTTCCAGCCCGGCGAGTTCGCCAAGATCGCACTCGCGGTGTTCTTCGCCGCCTACCTGGCCGAACGCCGCGAACTGATCGCCGCTTCCACGTGGAAGATCGGCCCGCTGCGCCTCCCCGAACTGCAGTACATCGCGCCGATCCTCGTGGCGTGGGGGTTCTCGGTGATGGTGATGGTCGGCCAGCGCGACCTCGGTTCGTCGCTGCTGTTCTTCACGCTGTTCGTCGTGATGATGTGGGTCGCGACCGAACGGGTCAGCTACCTGATCATCGGGTTCGTGCTGTTCGGTGCCGCTGCGTTCGCGTCGTGGCGGTTGTTCGGCCACGTCCAGACCCGCGTCGACATCTGGCTCGACCCGTGGGAGGACGAGTACGGCCGCGGGTTCCAGATCGTGCAGGCGCTCTACGGGATCGGTGACGGCGGGATCGTCGGCACCGGGCTCGGACGCGGCAGCCCCGACAAGGTTCCCGAGGCGCAGAACGACTTCATCTTCGCGGCGATCGGCGAGGAGATGGGCCTGATCGGGGCGTCGACCGTGCTGATGGCGTACCTGTTGCTGATCGGCGCCGGGCTGCGGATCGCGCTGCGCACCGACCGCACGTTCGACAAGCTGCTCGCCACCGGCCTCACCACGATCATCGGTGTGCAGGCGTTCATCATCGTCGGCGGTGTCATCAAGGTCGTGCCGCTGACGGGTATCACCCTGCCGTTCGTGAGCTACGGCGGATCGTCGCTGCTCTCGAACTACATCGTGCTGGCGATCCTGCTGCGGTTGAGTGACGCCAGCGCCCGACGCCTCGACGAGATCCCCGACGACCCGACCCCTCGCGAACGTTGGGCCGCCTGGCGCCTCCGCCGCCAGGTCCGTCGCACCGGGGTGCACGCATGAATTGCGAGTTGTGCCTGGAGCGTGAGCCGATAGGCGAACTGCGACCAATCGTCAC
>CAXBAZ010000847.1:0-2132 GCA_963973395.1 uncultured Acidimicrobiaceae bacterium | reverse complement strand
CGGTGCCGGTGCCCCGACGAGTTTCTGGGGACGACGGAGCGACAGGGGGTTCAGTCAGATGGGGAAGATCGTCACGACGCTGATCACGGTGGTGATCGCGGTCGGCGCCAGCGCAGCGGTCTGGGTCGGAGCGAACCTGCTCTTCAACCAGGTTCGGCATCACTGGACCCGGTTCAGTGCGATCGCGTTCGGCACCGCCGGCTTCTTCGTCGGCATGCTGCTGTCGGGCAACCGCATCCTGACCGGCACCGGCGGGGGCGACGGCAAGCTGGAACAGTTCGCCCAGTGGGTCTGGTTCCCACTGCTGGCGGCAGCCGCGTGCTGCATCGTCGGCATCCTGCTCAGCACCATCGACGAGCCACGGATGCGCATGATCATCGGTGCCGGGGCAACCGCCGGCGTGGGTGTGATCACCGGCGTGCTGGTGCGCTCCGAGTACTACCCGAGCGTCGAGATCGTGCCGCTCGTGGCGTGCACCGTGGTCACCGCTGCGCTCGGCGCCGGTCTCAGCCTGCTCCTGAAGAACCCGCCGGTGTTGGGTGCACTCGTCGGCGCAGCGACCGGCTGGGTGATCGGCGCCTGGGGCGCCGCCGATCTCGGCGAGGGTTCGGCCGGCTGGGCGATCGTGGCGATGGCGGTACCGGCCACACTGATCGGGGTCCGGTTCGGGCTCACCAGCAACCCCGAGTTCAAGGCCCGCGGCCTGATCGACCAGAAGTCGCGAGGCGTGATCTTCCTCGCTCCTGCCATGCTGTTCATCTTCGCCACGCTCGTCGTGCCGACGATCCGCACGATCTATCTCTCGTTCCTCGACCGCGACTCCGAAGAGTGGGTCGGGTTCGGCAACTACCTCGACACGTTCCGCGACCGGAACAGCTGGGACGCATCGGGCTTCAGCAACCTGTTCGGAAGTTCGCTGTTCTGGATCGGCCTCGCGCTGCTGGTCGTCGGCGGCATCGTCGGGGCCCGTCAGAAGCAGCAGACCGGACGCTTCACCGAGCTCGGCAGCCCCTCGATGTTCCCGCTGCTGGGCGCATTCCTGTTCCTGTGCTTCGCCCTGTTCACGGCACTGCGCGGCACGATCGTCAACAACATGTGGTGGGTCGTGGTCGTCGTGGTGTTCTCGACCGGACTCGGCCTCGCCGTCGCCGTGCTCGCCGACGGGGTCAAGGGCGAGAAGATCTCGAAATCGATCATCTTTATGCCGATGGCGATCTCGCTCGTCGGCGCCTCGATCATCTGGCGCTTCATGTATCAGGCGCGCGACACGTCGATCGACCAGACCGGCGTGATGAACGCAGTGTGGGTCGGTCTCGGCCGGCTCAGCACCGGAAGCGGGCTCCCCACCTACATCTTCGGAGTGGCCGTCACGCTGCTGGCGCTCGCCCTGCTCGTGCTGATCGCCCGGTCGCTCACGCGCGGCAACTACGGCCGGGCCGCCGTGCCCGGGGTCGCCGTGATCCTGCTCGGCTGGTTCGTGGTGCGCTACTGGAGCTCGGGTGGCGTCGGTGGTGTGATCCGGCTCGAGGACGGCACCTACCAGTCCGACACGATCCTGTTCATCCAGGAATCACCGTTCAACAACTTCTGGCTGATGGTCGTGCTGGTCTGGATCCAGACCGGTTTCGCGATGGTCATCCTGTCGGCCGCCATCAAGGCGGTCCCCGACGAGCTGATCGAGGCCGCCCGGGTCGACGGCGCCACCCCGTCGCAGATCTTCTGGCGGGTCACGCTCCCGCAGATCGCCACCACGATCGGCGTCGTGGTCACCACCCTCATCGTGCTCGTCATGAAGGTGTTCGACATCGTCAAGGTGATGACCAACGGTCAGTTCGGCACCCAGGTGTTGGCGAACGACATGTTCCGGACGGCATTCAACAACCTCGACACCGGGCGCGGCGCGGCGCTCGCGATCCTGATCCTGGTCTCGGTGCTGCCGGTCATGGTCTTCAACATCCGCAAGATGCAGGAGGAGAACTGACATGAGCACGATCTCACCGACGATCACCACCGATGAACATGTCGACCGTCCGAGTGCGATCGACCCCATGCACGATGGGCGCGACGGTTCCGGCATCGGCGACCGGATCTACGGGTTCTTGCGCGGCATCCCGACCTGGGTCCTGTGGCTG
>CAXBAZ010000846.1:0-2140 GCA_963973395.1 uncultured Acidimicrobiaceae bacterium | reverse complement strand
GAGTTGGCGGCGATCCGGGGTGCCGGTCATGCAGTCAAAATAACCTCCGGTCGGATCGCAGGCGATACGCCGTTGTGCCGAGACCCGCCTCCGGCGACCGCCGACGGATCTGAACGAGGACTGCGCGCACCGTCCGATGGCCAGGTCGTCGCGGTCAACATGCCGGGTTGAGAGCGGCTGTAGGGAGGCAGCAAACCGACGGGCTAGGACCGCCGTTCGGTCCCTGTCGGTATGCGAACTACACATCTGCAACTTGCGGCTAGTGTAGAGAAGAATGACTGAACAGGTCGCCGAGGCGATTGCGCGACCGTTCCTGAGATGGGCGGGAGGTAAGTCCTGGCTTGCGCGCCAGTGGGACGAACTGTTCGCCGAGCTGCCAGGCGGGAGGTACCACGAGCCGTTCCTCGGTGGTGCTTCGGTGTTTCTGTCGCTGGAGATGGAGAATGCTCGGCTCTCGGATCTGAACGAGGACCTCGTCGAGACGTACCAGCAGGTCCGTGATGACGTCGAAACGGTCATCTCACACCTTGGCGATCACCGCAACACCGAGAGGTACTACTACAGCGTTCGAGCATCGCGGCCGAAGACGCCCGCAAAGCGAGCTGCGCGGTTCATCTATCTCAACCAGACCTCGTTTAACGGGATCTACCGCGTCAATCTCAACGGGGTGTACAACGTCCCCTACGGTCACCGGTCGACGGACTTCATCCAGGACGAGAATCTACGACGCGTGTCGGAGCGGTTGCAGGGCTGCACCATCACGTCGTCCGACTTTGAGGAGGCTGCGCTGCAAGCGGACAAGAACGACTTCGTCTTCCTGGACCCCCCGTACACGGTCAGCCACAACTACAACGGCTTCATCAAGTACAACCAGAAGCTCTTCTCAATGGAAGACCAACAGCGTCTTGCACGCCTTATTCGCGAGCTGCGCTCCAAGGGGACGAAGTACCTTCTGACAAACGCAGCCCACCCGGTCATCGCTGAGTTGTTTGAATGCGGCGACACCCGTCTCGAACTCCGACGTACCACCTTGATTGGTGGGAAGAACGCGAAACGCGGCTATTCGACCGAGTACATTTTTACCAATCTGGTCTGAGTGCAGATGCCGACGATTTCTGAGCAACTCCTCGAAGCGAAGCGGATTCCGACGCACGTTCGTCAACGTCGGAACCCGATGAACTTCCTGACCGTCGACAAGAAGTTGATCGGTGATCATGAAGCCAAGGGCTGGGAGGTAGAGCGGCGAAACAAGAAGTCCGTTCGGATGAAGCGAGCGAAGGCGCACGACGTCGCATTCGAGGATCGCGTGTGGGCCGTTGCGGCAGGACTTGGATTTCGCATGCTCAATCGAGACCGCAAGTTCCGAATTCAGTACGGTCCAACGCCGTCCGACTCCCGCCAGATCGACGTCTTCGCCGCCGATGACGAAACTGTTCTGGTCGTCGACTGCAAGTCGACCGAGTACCCACGCGCGAGCGCTCTGAAGAAGGACATCGAGGCACTCCAGGGCTGCGAGCGGGGAATCCGAACTGCGATCCGCGGCGAGTTTCCCGACCACAAAGTCAAGTTCATCTTTGCGACCAACGGGTTCGGGCTCGCTCAGCCAGACCATGAGCGCATCGAGTCTGCCAAATTTGTACACCTCGACGAAGACGCCATCGAGTACTACGAGGACCTGCTCACACACCTTGGCCCTGCCGCGCGCTACCAGTTCCTCGGCATGCTCTTCGCTGGGCAGAAGATTCCCGGCATGGACTCTGCTGTCACTGCGCTGAGAGCGAAGATGGGTGGACGCACCTACTACTCGTTCTCGATTGAGCCCGAACGGCTCCTCAAGATCGCCTACGTACTCCACCGCAACAAGGCGAACAGCGAGCTGATGCCGACGTACCAACGCTTGATCAAGCGCACGCGTCTGAAGCAGGTTCGCGAGTTCGTTGATGCCGGAGGCTTCTTCCCGAACTCGCTGATTATTAACGTCGATGCTCCCAGTCGCGGCCTTGGCTTTGACAAGTTCGCCGGGCAGTCAGGCGCCGACGTAGTTGCTGGCACCCTCAAGCTGCCGCAGCAGTTCCGTTCGGCCTACGTAATCGACGGTCAACATCGACTCTACGGGTACGTCAACTCAAAGCACGGCTCA
>CAXBAZ010000845.1:0-2145 GCA_963973395.1 uncultured Acidimicrobiaceae bacterium | reverse complement strand
TGAACTACGTCCGGATCCCGTCGGTGGTCGCCACGCTCGGTGCGCTGGGCGTCGCCGAAGGCATCGCGATGATGTACACGGGTGGGACGAGCATCTTCGGCGACAATCTCGATCGTCTGTCGTTCCTCTCGCGAGACGAGGTGCTCGGTGTCCCGATCTCCGTCGTCATCGCGTTCGCGATGTATGTCGTCGCATGGTTCGCCACCACACGGACACGCTTCGGCGCCCACCTGTACGCGACCGGCGACAACCGAGAAGCAGCGTTCCGTTCGGGCATCAAGGTGCAACACATACGCCTGGCGGTGTTCGTGCTCGCCGGTGCACTCGCCGGGTTCGCCGGACTGATGCAAGCGGCCCGGATCGGGCGGGCTCAGGCGACGATGGGCGTCGACGCCCTCTTCCCGGTGCTGACCGCGGTCATCCTCGGCGGCGTCAGCCTGCACGGTGGGCGCGGTCGCATGGTCAACACGCTCGTCGCCTCGGTGTTCCTCGCCTCGATCACGAACGGACTGATCCTGCTCGGGGTGGCGTCCGAGGTCCAGCGCGTCGTGCAGGGCGGCGTACTGATCGCAGCAGTCTCCCTTGATCGGCTGCGGGACTGATGCGCGAGATGAGCGAGCAGGCCGGACACGCGGGCGTCGGTGAGTCGTCCGGCGACGACGGCCGCCTCGCGTTCGCCGGATGCAACCTGACGAAGCACTACGGCGGGGTCGCCGCCGTCAGCGACGTCACGATCGATTTCCCCGCCGGCAGCATCACCGCGATCGTCGGTGACAACGGGGCCGGCAAGTCGACCCTGATCAAGATGTTGAGCGGGGCGATCAGGCCCGATGGTGGCCACCTCGAGATCGACGGGTCGCCCGTCCGTTTCGCCACACCGGCCGCCGCTCGCGTCGCCGGCATCGCGACCGTCTATCAAGACCTGGCGCTCGCCGACCACCGCAACGTGGTCGAGAACCTGTACCTCGGCCGTGAGCTGGTCAGGTCGATCGGCCCGATTCGCCTCCTCCGACGAGCAGAGATGCGGCGCGGTGCGATGGAGGCGCTCGCCGACCTCAAGGTGCGCATCCCGCGCGTCGAGCGCGAGGCGCGCACGCTCTCGGGCGGTCAGCGTCAGGCCATCGCCATCGCCCGCGCCGTCCACCAGGGTGCCAAGATCCTCGTGATGGACGAGCCGATGGCAGCGCTCGGCGTGCAGGAACAGGGTCGTGTGATCGAGTTGGTCGAACGACTGGCCGAACGCCGACTCACCCAGTTGATCGTCAGCCACAATCTGGACCACGTGTTCCAGCTGTCGACTCGGATCGCAGTGATGCGGCTGGGCCGGCTGGTGGCCGTACGCGACACGGCGTCGACGACGCGCAGCGACGTCCTCCACCTCATCAGTGCGATCGAGCCGCAGGACGGGAGCGCAGCGCGATGAGCAACCACGACTCCGTGCCCGCCGAAGTTCGGCAAGCACGCATCCGCTCCTACGTGAACGAGCACGAGTTCGTGCGGGTGTCCGACATCGCCGAGCGGTTCGAGATCTCCGAGGTGACCGCGCGCACGGACCTCACGGCGCTCGCCGACCAGGGTTTCGTCCGGCGGGTGCACGGAGGCGCCGTCCCGCGCCGCGTGCACCGGGTCGAGCAGCCGTTCGACCTCGCCCAGGACCACCTGATCGCGGCGCGCACCCACCTCGGCTCCGAGGCCGCGTCGAGAGTCCGCAGCGGCGACGCGATCCTCGTCGACGTCGGCACGACGACGACGGCGCTCGCCCGAGCCCTCGTCGCCTGCACCGAACTGGCGGAGGTGTCCGTCTTCACCAATGGCCTCACCATCGCCCTCGAGCTCGAAGCTGCATTCCCGAGGGTGAGCGTGGTCGTCACGGGCGGAACGCTGCGCCCGATGCAGCACTCACTCGTCAATCCGCTGGGTGAGAACCTGCTCAAGGGCATCAACGCCACGATCGCGTTCATCGGATGCAACGGCGTCGATCCGCAGGGTGGTATCACGAACATCAACCTGCCCGAGGCCGAGATCAAGCAGCAGATGGTCGCCGCCGCGCGGACGCGGATCGTCGTCGCCGAGGGCAGCAAGGTCGGCATCGTGGAACTCGCCCGAGTGTGCCCGATGGAAGCCGTCGACGAGTTGATCACCGAC
>CAXBAZ010000844.1:0-2145 GCA_963973395.1 uncultured Acidimicrobiaceae bacterium | reverse complement strand
CCTGCCGCTGCTCGTGTGGTTCTGGGCGCCGCATTGACCGGTGTGCCGGGCCGAGGCGCCCGACCTCGAGCAGTTCGCTCGCACTCACCCGGATCGGGTCAGGGTCATCGGGCTCGGCACGCAGGACAGCGGCGGAGAGGCAGCGGACTTCGTGCGCGACTACGCCACGTACTCGTTCCCGATGTACTGGGACGAGACGTTCGAGTCGTGGGCGGCGTTCGGTGTCACCGGCCAACCCGCGGCCGTGCTGCTGTCGACCGACGGCGATGTGCTCGGTCAGTGGCGCGGCATGTTCCCGATCGACGACGTACTCGAACTGGCCGCCGGCTGATCGGCGGACGTGTCCGGATCGCCGAGACGGCTCACCCGCCGAGCTCGTCGAGCACCGGGACGGGCGGCGCATCGTCGCCGTAGATGTAGCTCCGGAAACCGAAGTAGCCGCCCACGCTGACGACGACGAACACCACCACTCCGATCGTGTACCAGCGAGTCCGACGGGGCCGAACCCCGCCGGTCGTCGCAGGCCTCACCACCGACTCGGTGTCGATCAGGCGGCGAGGTCGGCGTATGCGACGACGTCGAACCGGATCGGGCCAGAGGCGGCGAGGCCGACCCACATCGGTGACGGCGGCACGTCGGGCGTCTCGGCAGCCTCGACGACGATCGCCCGCAACGCCGGGTGGTCGAGCAGGTTGCGGATCGCGAGCGGGTTGTCGGCGTCGATCGTCGACGGGCGGCGGCGCTTGAAGATTCTGAGCATGGGGAGTTGCCTTCCGGGGTGGCGGCGCCCGTTGCGGGGGCGGGGGGCGTGTGTCGGGGTCATGTCGGTGTCCGGGAGTGGTCGTCGCTCCTGTCCTTCGAGTTTGCAGGAACTTGACGCACTTGTGGTTCAAGAGGCATCGAAGGTTCCCGAACCCCGTCAACAGCCCGTATCGGCCACCTCACGCACCGTGACGGCCCTTGACGACAACCAGAGAGTTGCACCCGATACACCTGCGCCCTTGCCATCGCGCATCGGCGAGGCAACCAGCCCGTTCTGCAGAATCAGTATCCCAGCAGGTGCATAAACGGCATCGTCAAACGTGCATAAATGGTACGGCGCGAGGGTGCGACGACATCGCTCGCACTCTCGGGGTCCGTGGGGTGACCGAGCGCGGGCGGGCGTGGAGATGACACACTGACTGACGATGACCCCGCCCGAATTCAAGGCCGCGATCGACATCGGGACGAACTCGATGCACCTCGTGGTGGCCCGCCTCGCCGATCACGGCGGTTTCGAGATGTTGACGTCCGAGAAGGAGATGGTCCGGCTCGGTGCGGGCGGTGGGGAGATGAAGGCGTTGGCGCCCGACGCGATCGAACGGAGTCTCGTCACCCTGGCCCGCATGAAGCAGGTCGCCGGCAGTTTCGGCGACGTCGAGATCGCAGCCGTCGCCACCAGCGCCGTGCGCGAGGCGAGGAACCGAGACGAGTTCCTGGTGCCGGCCCGTGACGAGATCGGCGTCCCGGTCGAGGTGATCAGCGGGTTCGAGGAGGCCCGCCTCATCCACCTCGGCGTGCTGCAGGCGCTGCCGGTGTTCGACCGGCGGCTGCTCGTGATCGACATCGGCGGTGGCAGCACCGAGTTCTGCGTCGGCAAGGGCGAGCAGGTGATCGAGGCGCGCAGCATGAAGCTGGGCGCGATCCGTCTGACACAACGGTTCTTCACCGGGTTGACCGACACCGGCCACGACGGCTCGGTCAGCCGCAAGACGGTGAAGGAGTGCCGCAAGTACGTTCGGTCGGCGCTGGCACCCGTCGCGCACGAACTCGGTGGCCATCAGCCCGAGGTGACGGTCGGCAGTTCGGGCACTGCATCGACGCTGGCGGCGATGGCGCTCGCTCGGCGCGGCGAGAAGGTGCGTCAGATGAACGGCACCACGTTCACCGCCGACGAGTTGCGCGAGGTGGTCGACGAGCTGACGTCACGCACCACCGAGGAGCGCCTCGACCTCGGCGGACTCGACGCGAAGCGCGTCGACATCATCGTCGCCGGCGCCCTGCTGCTCGACGAGATCTTCCGGGCGTTCTCGATCGAGGAGATGACGATCTCCGACTACGCCCTGCGCGAGGGGGTGCTGTTCGACCGGTTCGGCGGCGACGCCG
>CAXBAZ010000843.1:0-2150 GCA_963973395.1 uncultured Acidimicrobiaceae bacterium | reverse complement strand
GTCGGGCTGGCGCACGAGTTCGGCGGATGCGACCACCGGGTCGTCGCCCCCGGTGGCGACGATCACGATCGCGCCGGCCGCGAGCAGCGCGACCGCAGCTGCGACCGACAGCACGGCGGCCCAACGGCGCGACGAGCGGGAGGCGATGGGGACGACGGTGTCGCCGCGCGAGTCGGCGAGCGCCTGATCGTCGCGGATCGCGGCCTCGATGCCGAGCCAGACGTCGGCGGGGGGTGGGGTCGCGTCGAGGTCGTCGGCGTCGAGCTCGCGCAACAGGGCTTCGATGTCGGCGATGTCGTCATCTGGGCCGAACAGCGGTGCGTCAGACATGGGACACCTTCATCTCGTCTCGAATCCTCATGATGCCTCGTCGGATGTCGCTCTTGACGGTGCCGATCGGGAGGCCGGTCTGCTCGGCGACTTCGCGGTGGGTCAGATCGTGCACATAGAACAGTTCGATGACCTCCCTGGTCCTGGATGGGAGCGACGCCAACAAATGTGCGGCGAACATGCGGTCGACCACCCGCTCCGCCACCCGCTCGGAGGGTGGTTCGTCGGACGGTGACCGTTCGTCGAGCACCTGGTCGGCGCGTCGGTCGGCGTGGCGTCCCTCCGACCTGTGCTGGTCGATGATCCGACGTTTCGTGATGCCGACGATCCAGGCGCCGAGTGCGCCCCTGGTGGGATCGAACTGTTCACGTTTGCGCCAGGCGCTGACGAACACTTCCTGGGTGGCGTCCTTGGCGGCTTCGGCGCCGAGCGCCCGCCGGCACAGGGAATACACCAGGGAACTGTGGGCGTCGTAGACGGCGCGGAGGTCGGCGGTCCCCGCGGCGAACGCCTCGTCGAGAGATGGTGGGGTCGAGGAAGCCACCACCGGATCAGGTGCACGCGACACGCTTCGATGGTACCTGCGGCGGCGTCGTCCGAGTCGACCGTCGGTGAGCGGGTGGGCGAGCGTGTTCATGCGGCAGAGGGGTGGGCGGGCGCCGGAGGGCCGGCACCCGCCCACGAACTCAGTTGGCGGGCGGCAGGAGCACCGTGTCGATGACGTGGATGATGCCGTTGTCGGCGGCGACGTCGACCGCGACCACGGTGGCGTCGTTCACCATGACGGTGTCGCCGTCGACGGTGACGTCGACCGAGGCGCCGTTGAGCGTCTCGACGGACTGGCCGTCGAGGGTCACGACCGTGCCGGCGGGAACCTCACCGTCGACCACGTGGTACGTGAGGATCGATGTCAGGGTCTCGGTGTCGGCGAGCAGCTCCTCGGCGGTGAGGTCGAGCGCCTCGAGCGCAGCGGCGAACGCTTCGTCGGTCGGGGCGAAGACCGTGAAGGGGCCTCCCGTCGCGAGCGTCTCTTCGAGTCCGGCCGCTTGGACGGCGGCGACGAGCGTGGTGAACGAACCGGCTTCGACGGCGACGTCCACGATCGATCCGAGGCTCTCCTCCGTCATGTCGCCGGTCATCTCCTCCGACATCTCCTCCGACATCTCGGCCGTCTCGTCGGACATGTCGTCGCCGTCGGCGGGCGGCATGAGCACCGTGTCGATGACGTGGATGATGCCGTTGGAGGCCATCACGTCGGCGGTGGTCACCGTTGCATCGTCGACCACGACCGAGATCGAGAGCTCCGCACCGTTGACCGTCTCGGCGGTCTGTCCGTCGAGGCTGATCGCCGTCTCGGCGTCGACTTCACCGGCCACGACGTGGTACGTGAGGATGTCCGTCAGAGCGTCGGTGTCGGCGAGCAGCTCCTCGGCGGTGAGGCCGAGCGCGTCGAGCGCAGTCGCGAACGCATCGTCGGTGGGTGCGAAGACCGTGAACGGACCCTCGCCGGACAGGGTCTCGACCAGACCGGCGGCCTGGACCGCGGCGACGAGCGTCGAGAACTCGTCGATCGAGGCGGCGACGTCGACGATGGTGCCGACCTCCTCACCCGTCGCTTCGCCGGTGTCGGCGGTCGCCTCGGCCGGAGCCGTGGTGGAAGCCGTGTCGTTGCCGTCGTCGCCGCAGGCGGCGAGGCCGAGGGCGGCGACCGCTGCGAGCGCCGCGATTCGTGTCGTACGTGATGTCATGTCGATCCACTCTCCAAGAGGGGTATGGGGGGTTGTTCTCCCTCGTTACGGATCGACCGGCGATCACGGATG
>CAXBAZ010000842.1:0-2152 GCA_963973395.1 uncultured Acidimicrobiaceae bacterium | reverse complement strand
CCCCCGGCGCCCGCCAGCCTGTACCGCCGGCCCGCCTGGTGGTTCCACCCGCTCGGCATCGAGACCAAGCGGGCGCGGCCGCTGACCGAGGTGGCACGCTACGCCGACCACCTCTGGCACTGGGCCGATTCGGGTGCGGAGGTCGTCTCGGCGAAGCTCGGGTTGCTCCCCGGCGTCGGCCCCTGGACGATCGGCTCGACGTTGGGGCCGGTGCTGGGCGACCCCGATGCCGTGCCGGTCGGCGACTACCACCATCCGAACACCGTGGCATGGGCGCTCGCCGGCGAACCGCGCGCCGACGACGACCGCATGCTGGCGCTGCTCGAGCCGTACCGCGGGCAACGGGGCCGGGTGTTGTGGGCGCTCACCTCCGCCGCCGGACCCGCCCCGAAGTTCGGCCCACGGCAACGAATCCTGCCGATGGCCCGCTGGTGACGGGGTCACCGTCGCTACGATCGCGCCATCGTGTCAGCCCCGAAGTCACCACCGCAGGTTGCGACGATGGTTGCGACGATCCCGGGCCCGCTCCGATCGACCGGAGCGTTCGGCCGGTTCGCCGACGACCTGCTGGTGATCGAGTTGCCCGACCTCCCCGACGACCGTCGTACCGAGGCCGTGGCGTTCGTGTGTCGTCGTGCGGCGCAGACGCCGACACCGTTGCGCCTCGGCATCCTGGCGCTCGTCATGGCCACGGGGGTCGCCCAGCGCGTGCTGGGTACGTCCCGGACCACGGCGTTCCTGCGTCGCACGTCGCTCCCGCTGGTCGGCGAGCTGTCCCGGCTCGTCCGGTCGCTGGGGTTCGCCTACGTGTGGGAGACCTGGCCGGCGACGAACGAGTCCGGAGCGGTAGCGTGATCCACGCCGGACGTCACCACGACGCCGACGTGCTCGTGATCGGTTCGGGCGCCGGCGGTGCGACCACCGCGGCACTCCTGGCCGAGGCGGGTCGCGACGTGTTGATCGTCGAGGAGGGCGCCTGGGTCGAACAGGGCTCGGTCGTGCCGTTCTCACTCGAACAGATGGACCGTCAGTACCGGTCGGGAGGCGTCACGGTCGCGCTCGGGCGGCCGTCGATCGCGTACACCGAGGGCCGTTGCGCCGGTGGCGGCACCGAGATCAACAGCGGCCTGTACCGGCGTCCGTCCGAGGAGACCCTCGACCGGTGGCGACGTACACACGCCATCGGCGACTTCGGCGCGGACGAGTTCTTCGACATCTGTCACGAGGTCGAGTCCGCACTCGACGTGTCGGTCGTGCCCGGCCGGCACACGCCGGCCAGCGAACGACTCCGGGCCGGCGCCGAGCGACTCGACTGGCAACACGACGAGATCCCGCGCTGGATGACCTACCCGGACGGCGGGGACGCCGACGACGGGCAGCGCCAGAGCATGACCCGCACCTACCTGCCGCGGGCAACGGCCGCCGGCGCCCGCCTCCTCTGCGGCCACCGTGTCGACCGGCTCGTGTGGGATCGCGACCGGGCGTTCCGAGCGGAACTGACCGGGCCGGACGGCGACATCGTCACGATCGATTTCGCCACGGTCTTCGTGTGCGCCGGAGCGATCCAGACGCCCGCGCTGCTGCAGCGCTCCGGGCGCCGCGGCCTGATCGGTCGCTCGCTGGCGGTGCACCCGACCGTCAAGCTCGCGGCCCGGTTCGACGAGGTCGTCAACGTGAGCGCGGACGTGCCGGTCCATCAGGTGAAGGAGTTCTCCCCCGACCTGTCGTTCGGTGGCTCGGCGAGCCATCCGGGCCTCGTCGCGCTCGCGCTCACCGACAACTGGGCCGAGATGCGACGTTCGGTCACGGCATGGCCGGAGATCGCCGTGTACTACGCCGCGATCACCAGCGAGGGCCGCGGCCGGGTCGTCGCGCTGCCGGGCATGCGCGACCCACTCGTCACGTACCGCCTGACCCGACGCGACCGAGCGGTGCTGGGCCAGGGGCTCGCCCGCCTGGCACTCGTCATGCTCGAAGCGGGTGCCCGCGAAGTGTTCCCTTCGTTCGCGTCGGCGCCGATCGTCCGCACCCGCGCCGATCTCGCCGACGTCACCGACCGGTTCTCGGCCACCGCCGCGAGCGTGATGACCGTCCACCTGTGCTCGACCGTCCCGATGGGCGAGAACCGGGACGTGGCGGCGACCGACAGCTT
>CAXBAZ010000841.1:0-2153 GCA_963973395.1 uncultured Acidimicrobiaceae bacterium | reverse complement strand
AAGCCCGACCAGCAGACCGTGATCTTCAACATGGTCGAGCCGCTCAACAACTTCGACGCCCTCCTCGCCGGCGAGCTCGGTTACATGGTGTCGCCCGCCGCGGTCGAGGCCGATCCCGAGGGGTTCAACACCAACCCCGTCGGCGCCGGCCCCTTCGTGGTCGAGAGCTTCAACCCGCAGGAGGCGCTCGTCGTCGTCCGCAACGAGAGCTACTCGCTCGGCACCCCGCCGCTCGACTCCATCCGCTTCGTCTGGAACCCCGAGCAGGGCGCCAGCGTCGACAAGATGGTCAACGGTGAGACCGACGTCGCCATGCTCACCTCGGTGCCCGAGGAGGTGCGGGCCATCGAAGAGGGCTTCGCCGCCTACTCCCAGCTCGTCGCCGGCTCCGGCATGGCCATCAACTCCGCCCCCGATCGCGCCTTCCCCGGCGACGACCCCCGGGTGCGGCGGGCCATCTCGCTGGCCATCGACCGCGACGCGGTGAACGCCCGGGTCAACAACGACCAGGGCATCATGGGCGACTTCTACTTCCCGCCGTCGTCCCCGCTCTACACCGAGCAGCCGTTCTCCGCCTTCGACGCCGACGAGGCCCGTCGCCTGGTCGAAGAGGTCAAGGCCGAGACCGGATGGGACGGCAGCTTCGAGCTGCTCACCCCGGTGCCCACCGACTACGCCCTGTCCTACCAGGCGCTGCTCAACAACGTGGGCTTCAACGTCACCATCGACCAGGTGGCGTCGTTCCTCGAGCTCGTCGAGCGCACCAACTTCACCAGCAACTTCGACGTCTCGATCCACGTGATCACGGCGTACGAGACGAACGTCTACCAGTCGCTGTCCCGCAGCCTCACCAGTGACAGCGGCAGCAACTACTCCGGGTACGCCAACCCCGAGTTCGACGCCATCATCGAGGAGCTGCGCACCGCATCGGTGCCCGACGGCCAGGCCGAGGTGCTCGGTCGCCTCGGCGAGCTGTGGCTCGACGAGCAGCCCTTCGTGCTCACCGGCGCCCAGCCCTTCACCACCATCACCACCCAGCAGGTCGGCGGGCTCATCCCGACGGTCAACGGCCTGTTGCTCTTCGGCGAGGCCTTCAAGGTCTGACGCCTGTCGCCGGACAGTCGTGACGGGCCGACCGGTGGCCCCTGGTTACGGAGATAGTGTCTCCGTAACCAGGGCCCCGGGGGCCCGCACACTTCAGCAGGACCCATGGGGGAGACAACCATGACGGCCGTCGCCACGACATCGACGGACACCGAGGGCGCGGGCAACCGGGCCCGTCGCAACAAGCGGCTGCGAGCCGGCAAGACGGTCCTGCGCAAGCTCGGCGAGCTGGTGCTGGTGATCCTGTTGGTCACCTTCGCCACCGCCGTGCTGGTCGACCTGGTGCCCGGCAACGCCGCCGTGGCGATCCTGGGCAACAGCCAGCCGCCCGAGGCCTACGCCGCGCTCGAAGAGGAGCTGGGCCTCAACGACGGGCTGTTCGTGCGCTACGGCGAGTGGCTCGGCAACGCCCTGCAGGGCGACCTGGGTGAGTCGATCATCCCGCCGGGCGGCTCGGTCGTCGACCGCATCTCCTCGGCGCTGCCGGTCAGCATCCAGCTCGCCATCATGGGTCTGGTCATCGCCCTCGGGGTCTCCATCCCGCTGGCCCTGTGGTCGTCGTGGCGACCGGGAGGGAGGGTCGACCGCATCATCACCACCATCACCTTCGGGTTGGTGTCGCTCCCGAGCTTCGTGGCCGGCATGTTGCTCATCTTGTTGTTCGTGAAGGTGTGGCCGATCTTCCCTCGAGCGGAGTGGGTGCGCCTCACCGAGTCGGTGCCCGACAACCTCCGACACGCCTTCCTCCCCGCCCTCGTGGTGGCGGTCGGCGAGATCCCCGTGTTCCTCCGGGTCCTGCGTGGCGACCTCGTCGAGACCCTCCAACAGGACTTCGTCACCGCCGCCCGGGCGCGAGGCATGTCGCCCAAGCGGGTCCTGGTCAGCGAGGCCTTCCGTCCGTCGTCGCTCTCGCTGGTCACCGTGGCCGGCGTGAGCCTCGGGCGCCTCATCGGCTCGACCGTCATCGCCGAGTCGCTCTTCGGCTTGCCCGGCATGGGCAGCCTCATCGTGTCCTCCGCCCTCACCAAGGACCTCGCCCTGCTCCAGGG
>CAXBAZ010000840.1:0-2154 GCA_963973395.1 uncultured Acidimicrobiaceae bacterium | reverse complement strand
CCGCAGTGCTGCTGTGCACGAGCGGTACGGCGGCCGCGAACTTCCACCCCGCGGTGGTCGAGGCCGGCCTGTCCGACGTGCCCATGATCGTGGCCACCGCCGACCGGCCGTCCGAGTTGCGCGGCATCGGCTCACCGCAGACGATCGACCAGCTCGAGCTGTACGGCCGGGCGGTGCGATGGTTCCACGACGCACCGGTGCCGGACGAGGCCGACCCGTCGTCGTGGCGTCCCCTCGCTCAGCGGCTGTACTCGACCGCCGAGACCGGCCCCGTCCACCTCAACCTGCCGTTCCGCGAGCCGCTGCTCGGCGTCGCGGGCGAGTTGCCCGGGGCGATCGGGCCGCCGCTGCCGATCCCGCGGGCCTACGCGGTCAACGGGCCGCTCGACGGTGAGTACGACCGCCAGCGCGGCGTGATCGTCGCCGGGGGTCGGCATGGTGTCGGCGTCGGCGACATCGCCGCCTTCGCCGCTCGGACGGGCTGGCCGGTGCTCGCTGCGCCGGACTCGGGATGCCGTTCGCTCGAGCACGCGGTGACCGCGTTCGATTCGCTCCTGCGACACGAGGCGTTCGCCGACGCGCACGCACCGGAGGTCGTGGTGCGGTTCGGTCGGGCGCCGGCGTCGAAGGTGCTGTCGCAGTGGCTCGTGAGGTCGGGCGCCCCGGTGTTGCAGGTGGGCGGCCCTGGAGTGATCGACCCGGAACGCAACGTGGCCGTGCGCTGCACGCTCGACGATCTCGCTGCGCTGCACGGCGCACCCGACACACCGTGGGCGGCCCGCTGGCGTCACGCCAACGATCGGGCGGAGGCGGCGCTCACCGAGGCGCTCGCGGAAGTGCCGATGTCGGAACCCGGCGTGGCGCGTGCGGTCGCTGCCGCGTTGCCGCCCGATGCCGACCTGGTGGTTGCGTCGTCGATGCCCGTGCGCGACCTGGAGTGGTTCGGTGGCGGGCCGGCGCGTGCACACGCCAACCGTGGCGCCAACGGCATCGACGGCGTGATCTCCACCGCCTTGGGTCGTGCGCTCGCCGGTCGACCGACCGTGGCGCTCGTCGGCGACATCGCCTTCGTCCACGACAGCAACGCACTGGTGGCGTCGGTCACCCGTGGTGTCGACCTGCGGATCGTCGTGGTCGACAACGGGGGAGGGGGCATCTTCAGCTTCCTCCCGCAGGCGGCGACCCTGCCGACCGAGCGGTTCGAGCAGCTGTTCGGCACCCCGCACGGCACCGACATCGAGGCGCTGGCGGCCGCGCACGGTGTGCCGGCCGCGACCGTCGCTACCGTCGACGATCTCGTCGATGCCGTTCGACGCCCGGGCCCGAGCGTGACGAGGATCGTCACGGATCGAGCCGAGAACGTGAAGATCCACGACCTCCTCAACCGAGCCGTCGCCTCCGTCCAGCGCTAAGCGCGTGGGGTCCGCGGACGGACACCCATTTCACTCAGGCCGGCGCCGAAGATCACCCACCCGTCCTCGGAGCCGGTGTCCTCGACGAATGGCCATCGCAGGGCGTCACGAAGGAACGTCCTCGTAGCAGGGGCGTCATCGGAATAGATGAGCATGTGGACCGACGTGATCATCCCGCAACGGCAACCATTTCGTCCGGTGGCGCCGTTCGACCGGCCTTGGAGGGCAAGTCGTCCCGGCTACCTTGCCTGCGGATCATGTGGCACACGGTACGGGCCGTGATCGCACGCTGTGCTGACGTGTCGAGTCGAGATCACGCGCGGCGATATCGAGTGCTCCAACCCGTCTTCTACGATCGCGCGATGACGCCGATGGGAGTGAGCGGGTGACGCGCACGCGCAGCGAGTATCGGATGTCCCCAATTCAGGCCACCGCGAACTCGGTCCCCCTCCCGACGACTCATCCCGACGAGCAGCAGCGCGATCCGCTCGCGGCGCTGATGCTGGACGCCTATCGCAACACGATCGACGACGAAGGCGAGTCTCTCGACGATGCGCTCAGCGCCATCGACTACTACCTCGCATCGATCGTCCGTCCGCACTCGTACGTCATGCTCGACGCATCTGATCTCGTGGCGCTTGCCTTCGTGGTCGTCGTGAACGACGTTCACTACATCGACCCTGTCGTGGTGGCGTCCACACGCAAGCGGCTCGGGTTCGGAGGTGCTCTGGTACGACGATGC
>CAXBAZ010000839.1:0-2160 GCA_963973395.1 uncultured Acidimicrobiaceae bacterium | reverse complement strand
GAATGCGCACGACGCCGCTCGACTGGGTACTGGCCCCGTACGAGCTCACGGCCATCCAGTCCATCTCGACATGGATGCGCAGCTCGCGCGCGAAGTCGGCCATGACCATGACGGCGCCCTTGAGCACGCCGACGAGCAGCGGCGGCTCGTCCAGGATGCCGGCCACGAGCTCCGTACCCCGCTGACGAGCCTGCGGACCAACCTCGACACGCTTCGTCGGTATCCCGATCTCGCCGATGCGGATCGAGCGGCGATTCTCGACGACCTGCACGCCGAGACACGGGAGCTGACCTCGCTGGTCGACGAGGTGGTGACGGTCGCCACCGGTGGGGCCCGGGACGAGCCGGCGACGACGTTCGACCTGCTCGAGGTCGTGGGGGAGCAGGTCGAGCGGTACGGGCGTCGTACGAACCGCACGTTCCGGATCGATGGCACACACAGTGAGGTGACCGCCCAGCGCACGGGCGTCCAACGCGCGATCTCGTGCCTGTTGGAGAACGCGACGAAGTTCGACTCGTCCGCCGGCACGATCGTGGTCACGGTCGCCGAGTCGACGGTGACGGTGCTCGATCGCGGGACCGGGATTCCCGACGGCGACGTCGACAAGGTGTTCGACCGTTTCCACCGGGCCGACATCGCGCGCTCGATGCCGGGCTCCGGTCTCGGGCTCTCGATCGTCCGAGCGGTCGCCCGCCACCACGGCGGTGATGCGTTCGCATCGAACCGACCCGATGGCGGCGCTGCGGTCGGTTTCCGGATCGGCCGGCTGCCACCGCCCACCGCCCGATAGGCGGATCCGCCGCCCGGCGGCACGTTCTTACCCCGCTCTCACGTCGCTGTGGTGCGCTTCACACCGTGGACCGTCATCGTCGAACTCGTCACACGACCCGAAAGGAACGGACATGAACGACATGCATGCACCCCCACCCACGACGACGCCGCCGACTTCGGCGCGCGGACCACGGCGGTCGACGACGATCGGCGTCGTGGCCGGACTGCTCGCCGGCGGGGCGATCGGTCTCGTCGCCGGAGTGCCCTCGCTGACGAGCGCCGCGACCGACGACGAGGTCGTCGTGGACCTCGAGGACGACACGACCGACGACACGACCGACGACGCGACCGACGAGACCGCGGATGGGACGTCGAGGGAACCGGGTGGGAGGTTGCGCGAGACGCTGCAGCCGCTGGTCGACGACGGCACGATCACCGGGTCGCAGGCCGATGCCGTGGCCGTCCACCTGGTGGAGATCCGCCCGCAGCCCGCCGACGGGCCGGGACGTCTCGGTCGGCGCGGCCCCCATGGTCACGGCCGCAACCACACCGTGCTCGCCGACGTCCTCGGGATCGACACCGAGACGCTGCGCACCGAACTCGCCGCCGGCATGTCGATCGCCGACATCGCCGAGGCGAACGGCGTCGACGTCCAGCTCGTGATCGACACCCTGATCGCCGACGTCGAGAGCCATCTCGAGCTCGCCGTCGAGCACGGGCTCGACGAGGAGCGGGCCGCGGTGCGGCTCGAGCGTCTCGCCGAGCGCATCGAGGAGCGCGTGTACGACACTCGGAGTGCCGGCGGCTGACGCCGGTGGCCGCACTGCGACGACCGTGCGCCCCGGCCGGGGCGCACGGCTGCGTCGCGGGAGCGATTCGGCGGCGCGGCCGTATGGTGGCCAGGTGATCTGTGTCGACGTCGCGAAGGTGGGCATCGCCCAACCCGACAAGGTCCTGTTCGACGACCTGTCCCTGACCGTCTCGACCGGCGACCGGGTCGCGATCGTGGGCGTCAACGGGTCGGGCAAGTCGACGCTGATGCGGATCCTCGCCGGAACGCTGACTCCCGACGACGGCGAGGTCAGATTCGGACGCGGCGTGCGGATCGCGACGCTCGATCAGGACCCGCAGCTCCCGCCCGGCACCGTCGAGGAGTACCTCGGTGACTCGTGGGAGGTCGCCGCGGTCGCGACGTCGCTCGGCGTCCAGCCGCTCCTGGATCGCGGCACCGACCAGCTGTCGGGCGGGCAGGCGAAACGGGTCGCTCTCGCGCGCGCCTTGGTCGGCGAGTTCGACATGATCCTGCTCGACGAGCCGACCAACCACCTCGACCTCGAGGCGATCGAGTGGGTCGAGCAGCGGCTGGCCGGAACGGGGGCCGCGCTCGTG
>CAXBAZ010000838.1:0-2165 GCA_963973395.1 uncultured Acidimicrobiaceae bacterium | reverse complement strand
ATCTGAGCCAGTACGGCTCGTCGGCTTCGGGCGGCTACGTGAAGCGCACGTACAGCGGCGGTAGCTGGGGCGACGTGTCGAACGCCAACCTGCTCGTCACCAACGTCATGTCCAACTTCGGTAGCGCGCTCACGCAGATCGCACTGGCCGAGTGCGGCGGCACCCTGACCGTGCAGACCCGCGACGGCGCCGGCGACCCGGCCGATGCCTCGATCACCTATCAGATGGGAGAAGAGGTGGTCACCACGACCCGGATCGCCAAGGCGGCGACGTTCGACATCCCGCTCAGCGGCGTTCCGAACGCAACGGTCGAACTCGTGCCCCAGTCGTTCGCCGGCACCGGCTACACCCCGGCCGGCTGGGGCTGCCGCGCCGGTGGCAGCGACCTCGCCGAGGGATCCGATTGGGAACTGATCACGCCCGGTGTCCCCGGCGACGGCATCTCGGTCACGGTCAGCGCCGTGTCCGCCGTGTCGTGCACCCTGCGAGTGAGCCCGTGATGTCGCCGCGACGACACGACAGGCGACGAGACGAGGGCTCTGTCCTCCCGATGGTGCTCGTCCTGATGGTGGTCGGCGCGATGGTCGTCATCCCGATGATGGACTACACGATCGCGGTGTTCAAATCGAACCGCGTGGTGACCGACCGCACGGCGCAGACGGAGGCCGCCAAGGGCGGTCTGCGCATGGCGCTCGGCGACCCGAAGAATGTGTTCCTCACGTGCGACGAGGGCGGCAACCTGACGCCGTCGAACTCCACGATCAACGGCGTGTCCGTCCAGACGACGTGCAGCGAGATCAGCGAGGTCGGTCCCGCGGCCGCGCTCGGCTACGCGGTGCCGAAGGGCGCCGTCACCGCCCAGCTCGGCGCCGAGGTGCCGGTGTCGCTCAGCGGCACGACGGCCTCGTCCGGACCGGCGTATCCGTACCCGGCGAGCCCGGACTGGTGGGCCACGCCCCCCGCAAGTGATCCTGGCGCGCAATATTCGACGACCGCCGAGGAAGACCTGATCTGGATGCCCCAGCTCCCGCGCATCCCGTCGGCCGACCGTGACTCCACCCCGTACCAGATGCCGGCCGGTTTCGACTGCGAGGTGTTCTTTCCGGGTCACTACACCGATCCGGTCGACCTGTCGGGCAACATCTACTTCACCTCGGGCGTCTACTACTTCGAGCAGCCGGTCACACTCGCGAACGACGCCAACGTCGTCGTCGGCTACGGGCTCGAGGACTTCACGCCGGCGTCCGACTGCGCCGACGACCTCCAGGTCGCGTCCAACGTGTTGAATCCGCCGTCGACGTTCGACATCAGCGGTGGCGGTGCCACCTGGGTGTTCGGCCTCGACGGTCGCCTCGTGATCGACAACGTCGCCATGAGCTCCGGCGCCCGGATCCGCTTCAACCAGCGGTACGACACCGCCGACCGCGGTGGACGCATCTCGATCATGACCGTCAACGGCGACGACGCCACCAGCGGCGACCACGACGTCGCTCACGTCAACCGGATCCCGCGCTCGCTGATGTTGAACGACATCTACGAGGTACCCGTCGACGGCACCGGCTACCAGCCGTCGTCGTCGACCTACACCGACAAGGCCCGTCTGCCCGAGCGACCGAACGCCTTCGGCGCCGTCCCCTTCCAACTCCCCGGCGCCGACCCTGCCCGAGGTGTCGTCGCGTTGACGTGGGACGAGGTCACCGGCCAACAGGCCGGCGGTGCGTTCGTCGGCTCGCAGGACGCCACGGGCACCTGGACCCAGCTGCCCTACGAGGTGGAGTACCGCACGCAGCCATCGGGAGCTTGGAACGACGCCTGCACAGCGGACCAGCAGATCATCACGCCGAAGCCGATCGCCACCGACGGCAACACCATCTCGTGCGTCATCACCGGCCTCACGATCGGCCAGGAGTACCGATTCCGGATCCGTACGGTGAACGAGGTCGGCGCGAGCACCTTCGTGGGCAGGAACGCCACACCGAGCGCGAGCTCAGACGTCGTCGACCGCCCGGCTCCTGCCTCGAACGTCGTGGCCGTCGGCGGAGCGGTCGACGACGTCGCCCGGGTGTCGTGGGACACCCCCACCACCGACGGTGGAACGCCGATCACGTCGTACACGGCGACGGCCTACCAGGTCGCACTGGTACCGCACCCCAACGCCGCACCGG
>CAXBAZ010000837.1:0-2166 GCA_963973395.1 uncultured Acidimicrobiaceae bacterium | reverse complement strand
GATCACCCCTTCCAACTGAGGCTCGTTCCGACCGACGTCCGGCCGCCGGCGACGCGCGCTCAAGGTCGGTCGGGCTCCGGCCGATCTTGATGGTGATGCTGAACCTTCGCCGTGTGCTCGCTGCCGCCGTCACGACGGTCGTGCTGATCCCTGCCGGGCACGCGCAGGCGTCGATCGGCGGCGCCGAAGTCATCCGGACGCTCGCGACCGACGCCGCCGACCTCCTCGCCGAAGAGCTGGCGCTGATAGCGCAGGCCGACCCTGCCGGGGCCATGTCGCCCGGCGATCTCGGTGCGGTCCAGGCCGAACTCCGAGCCGTGGACGGGCAGGGACAATCGGTCCTCGTCCAACTGCACGGGCTCGGTGTCTCGCTCACGCCGGCGATCGAGGCCACGCTCGAACGGTTGCCCGAACCCGGCGCCCAGAACGATTCGTCGGTGTCGCTCGTCCCGGAACCGATCGTCTACCAGGCCGCGATCGACGACCTCCTCCGGATCGCGGCCACCCCCGATGCCGTCGCATCGGGCGGCGACGAGTCGCGCGGCCCGTCGTGGGCGCTCCTACTGGTCGCCGCCATGTCGCTCCTGATCCTCGGAGGTGCCGCTCTGACCAACACGCTGTGGCGCCGTCCCGACGCGGACGACCTCGAGGCCCTGGCCTGGAGCGACGGACTGACGGGCCTCGCCAATCGGCGCCGGCTCGACCACGATCTGCAGACCGTTGCCACCGACGCTCCCACCGCAGTGATCATGATCGACGTCGACCACTTCAAGAGCGTCAACGACTCGTACGGCCATCAGGCCGGCGACGACGTGCTCAAGCGACTCTGCACAGTGTTCCAACACCATGTCCGCATGGACGATGTCGTCTACCGCTACGGGGGTGAGGAGTTCTGTGTGCTGCTTCCGGGCGCCGATGCGCACGAGGCGCGCCTCGTCGCCGATCGGATCGTCGAAGCGGCCCGTGGCATCAGTCTGCCCAACGGGGCCAACATCACGGTGTCGGTCGGGTTCGCCGGTGGAGCGGGCGACACAATCGTCGACGCCATCGAGCATGCCGACCGAGCGCTGTATCTCGCCAAGCAGCAGGGTCGTGACCGAGCGGTGCACGCCGAAGAAGACGATCTCGTCGCCAGCCCGTGAACGTCGTCGCCGGGGATCGCCGCCGGTTCGCACCGTGGGTCGGAACCACGGTCAGCTCCTGACGACGAGCCCCCGGTAACCGTCGACGAACCCGGCGGACCGGAGGATCTCGCCGACGTCCTCACCGACCGGGCCGCCATCGACCTTGCGGACCTCGACGCTTCGTTCACGGCCGGACGCGACCAGGCCAGCCAGCGCCCCCGCCCACGACGGGTCGGTCCGGGCGCCGGGAAACGTGACCAGGTGATGACTGCGCCGATCGAACCAGACCAGGGGTGAACCCTGCCGGAGCACGGCGAGTGCGTTGGCGCTGCGGGCAGGTCGCCCGGCCGTGTCGGGCCACGCGAGCGCGGCCCCGTACGGCTGTGCCGGGTCGGTGGCGGCGAGCACGATCGGATCGGGAGCACGATCGGGGTCGAGTTCGACATCGATGACGTCGCGTGTCGCGCGCAGACGTTCGACGGCGCCCGGCAGGGCGAACTGGGCGGCGCCCAGCCCGGCCACGAAATACCCGCGACGCGCGCGTCCGCGCTCTTCGAGCACCTTGAGCACGCCGTACACCGAGGCGTACCCGCCGTGCACTCCCTCGGCCAGCACGGCCTCCCGGGTGACGACACCGTGACGTTCCAGCAGCTGCATCGCCTGGGCGTGCGCGGCCTCGGTCGACGTCGGTGCCGGTTGCAGCAGCGGCTGCACGAGGCTCCAGCGACCGGCGCCGGCCGGTGGACCCAGCCGGGTGAGCCGGCCGGGACGGGGCCGGCCACCGGCGCGCCGACCCGACCGCTTGGGGGCCGAGACACCGCCGCCGGCGATCAGGGCGCGCAACGGAGCCAACGTGTCGTTGGTGACCTCACCCGCCCACACGAGATCCCAGAGCGCGACGAGGAGTTCGGTGTCGGTGGCATCGGGCGCCGCCGCACGGAGTTGACTCCAGAAGCTCGCACCGCGCTCGGACAGAGCGGTGCGGAGTGCCTCGTGGACGTCGCCGGACGGTGCGTCGCCGGTCTCCCAACCGGGAGCGAGC
>CAXBAZ010000836.1:0-2167 GCA_963973395.1 uncultured Acidimicrobiaceae bacterium | reverse complement strand
TTCATGGCCTGCTCGTGGACACCGCTCACCATCTGGCCCTTCTCGTAGACGTAGCGGGGCAGGTTCTCCTCCTGTTTCAGCAATGCCTCGCAGACGTAGCGGGTCGGCACGAGCCATGTGCCCTGCTCGACCATGAGCTCGGCGGCCTCCTCGTTGAGGTAGCTGCCGTGCTCGACGGAGTGCACCCCGGCCCGCAGCGCCGCCATGATGCCGGCCTTGCCGTGGCAGTGTGCGGCGACGATCCGTTCCGCCCGGGCCGCCTCCCCCACGATCGCGGCGAGTTCCTCGTCGGAGAACTGCTGATGCATCGGGTGGTCGATCTCCGACATCACGCCGCCCGACGCGCAGATCTTGATCAACTTGGCGTTGTCGCGCAGGTTGGTGCGCACGGCCTTGAGTACCTCGGGCACCCCGTCGCACAGGATCGAGAACCCGGCGTTGCAGGTGAGCTCGTGGGCGAAGTCGAGCGGCAGCGAGTGGATGTCGCCGTGGCCACCCGTGGTCGACAGGATGCGACCGGCGCCGTAGATGTGCGGACCGCGCATCCGGCCCTCGGCAACCACGGGTGCCAGGCGCAGGCCGATCCCGCCGACGTCACGCACGCTGGTGATACCGCCGTCGAGGACCTTGCCGGCATCTTCCACCGCCCGGGCCGCCGCGCCGACGAGATCGACGGTCGCCAGCGCTTCGAGACTCGACAGGGACATCCCGACAAAATGGGTGTGACAGTCCCAGAGGCCCGGCAGCACCGCGGGGGCCTCGACCGTCTGCTCGTCCGACGACGTCGGCGGCGCCCCGGAGACCGGGCCCGCATACACGATCGCTCCGTGTTCCATCACGACCGTGCCGTGCTCGATCGGTTCCCCCCGACCGGGGATCAAGACGTCGGCGACGATTCGGGTGGCGACCATCCCAAGACCGTACGCCACCGCGAGCGTTTGATGTCTAGCCTCGGTTCCATGGCACTCGACGACGAACCGACCAACGACGAGCTGATCAACAAGGTCACGTGGAAGATCCCGAACGCGCTCGCGCTCGTCGGGTCGCGAGCCGGCGACGAGTGGAACGCGATGACGACGAGCTGGATCACGCAGCTGTCGATGGAACCGGTGCTGATCGGCATCGGGGTCGACAACGACGCGGTGACGCACCGGTTGATCACCGACGGCGGGTCGTTCACGGTCAACCTGTGGTCGACCGACGACACCCGCGTGTTCGTCAAGTTCTCGAAGCCCGCCACCTACGACGGTTCGGCGAGCACGCTCAACGACCGGGCGGTGCGAGCCGGCGTGACCGGCGCACCGGTGTTCGACGAGGCGATCGCCCACCTCGATTGCGAGGTGCGGCAGTCGCACGACCTGGGCACCCACACCCTGTTCATCGGCGAGGTCGTCGATGTCGGGGTGCGGGACGACGAGGCCACCGCGGCGTCGATGGGCGACACCCGCATGAAGTACGGCGGCGTCAAGCGCCACTGAGGCCGCGGCTCGACGCCTCCCCAGTTCCCGGCCACGCGCACACCGTGTCGCGACTTCATGCCCGCCGGGCCCACGCCCCCGACACGCTGTCGATTCGCACCAACACCGTGTCGCGAGTTCGAGCCCACCGGCGCCACATCCGCGACACACCCTCCCCGGGCGTCGGGCGTCCGTCGTCGGTGCGCTGGTCGACCCGTGGCCGTCGACCCGGACTCGATCTCTGGATCGTCGGCCGTGCGTGCAAGGCTGGGATGATGACTGCGTCCCCCACTCACGGTTCGATCCTCGGCAATCGGGTCGTCCGGACCGAAGACCCCGGCCTGCTGATCGGCTCCCGTCGGTATCTCGCCGACCTCGAGCTCGACCGGCCGCTGCACGCCGTGTTCGTACGGTCCGATGCGGCGCACGGGATGATCACGGCGATCGACGTCGACGACGCCCGCTCGATGCCCGGCGTCGTTGCGATCTGGACGGCCGAGGAACTCGACGTCGCGCCCCATCACGGGTTCGCGAAGGTCGACGACGCGTTCATCCGTCCACCGCTCGCGACCGACCGGGTCCGTTTCGTCGGCGAGGCGTACGCCGTCGTGTTCGCCGAATCGATGGAGCAGGGTGTGGACGCCGCGCAGGCGGTCTGGGCCGACATCGACCCGCTGCCCGCCTCGGTCAAACCCGAGGACGCCCTCGCC
>CAXBAZ010000835.1:0-2169 GCA_963973395.1 uncultured Acidimicrobiaceae bacterium | reverse complement strand
CTCGGCGCGTTCCGTCACTTCCTGACACTCGAAGAACCGACCTGGCCGAACCTCCACCACCCGCCGATCGACTACCAGGACATGCACTACTGGGCGGCTCCAAAACCCAAGCCGCAGCTCGCCAGCCTCGACGAGGTCGATCCTGAGATCAGAGCGACGTTCGACAAGCTCGGCATCTCGCTGGCCGAGCAGGAGCGCATCTCGGGGGTGGCCGTCGACGCGATTCTCGACTCGGTGTCGGTGGTGACCACGTTCAAAGCGACGCTCGCCGAGGCTGGAGTCATCTTCTGCTCCTTCTCCGAAGCGGTTCGTGAACACCCCGATCTGGTCCGCAAGTACCTCGGTTCGGTGGTCGGCTACCGCGACAACTTCTTCGCCGCGCTCAACTCGGCGGTGTTCTCCGACGGGTCGTTCTGCTTCATCCCGGCGGGCGCTCGCTGCCCGATGGAGCTGTCGACGTACTTCCGGATCAACGCCGCCCAGACCGGCCAGTTCGAACGGACACTCATCGTGGCCGAAGAGGGAGCCAGCGTCAGCTACCTCGAAGGCTGCACCGCGCCGATGCGCGACGAGAACCAACTGCACGCCGCAGTGGTCGAGTTGATCGCGCTCGACGACGCGTCGATCAAGTACTCCACGGTGCAGAACTGGTATCCCGGCGACGCCGACGGCAAGGGTGGCATCTACAACTTCGTCACCAAACGGGGCCGGTGCGCCGGCGCCCGGTCGAAGATCTCCTGGACCCAGATCGAGACCGGATCGGCGATCACCTGGAAGTACCCGAGCGTGATCCTGCAAGGAGACGACTCGGTCGGCGAGTTCTACTCCGTGGCGGTCACGACCAACCATCAACAAGCCGACACCGGCACGAAGATGATCCACATCGGTCGCAACACGCGCAGCACCATCCTGTCGAAGGGCATCTCCGCCGGACAAGCGCAGAACACCTATCGCGGGCTCGTCAAGATCCTCCGCTCGGCCACCGGTGCACGCAACCACACCCGATGCGACTCACTGCTCATCGGACCGGGATGCGGCGCCCATACGTTCCCCTACGTCGAAGTCAAGAACGACACCGCCCAGGTGGAGCACGAAGCCTCGACTTCGAAGATCAGTGAGGACCAGCTTTTCTACTGCCGCCAACGCGGTCTCACCGAGGAGGATGCATCGACCATGATCGTCAACGGATTCTGCCGCGAGGTGTTCGACGAACTCCCGATGGAGTACGCCGTCGAGGCGCAAGCGCTCATGCGGGTCAGCCTCGAAGGGGCGGTCGGCTGATGCTGCACATCGCCAACCTGCACGCATCGGTGGCGGGCCAGACCATCCTCGACGGACTCGACCTCGACATCCCCACCGGCGAGGTCCACGTCATCATGGGGCCCAACGGGTCCGGCAAGACCACGTTGTCGAACGTGCTGACGGGCCGCGACGGGTACCACATCACCGGAACGATCACCTTCGACGGCGTCGACCTACAACCGCTCACACCCGAAGACCGGGCCGCTGCCGGCGTGTTCCTGGCCTTCCAGCATCCAGTCGAGATCCCAGGTGTCGGCAACATGTACTTTCTGCGCACCGCCGTCAACTCGGTTCGCTCCCACCGTGGACTGCCCGAACTCGGTGCCGGCGAGTTCCTCGGCGTCGCCAAGGAACACATGGCTCGTCTCGCCATGGACCCGGCGTTCCTCAGCCGCTCGGTCAACGCCGGCTTCTCCGGCGGCGAGAAGAAGCGCAACGAGATCCTGCAGATGTCGCTGCTCGAGCCACGGTTGGCGATCCTCGATGAAACCGACTCTGGCCTCGACATCGACGCCCTCCGCGTCGTCGCGCAGGGGATCGAACGCCTCCGCAGTCCCGATCGCTCGATGCTAATCATCACCCACCACACGCAACTGCTCGACGACGTGCGACCCGACTGCGTCCACGTTCTTCAGGGTGGACGGATCGTGCGGTCAGGCGGTCCCGAACTCGCCCACGAGCTGGAAGCCGCCGGATACGGAACCCTGCCGATCGAGGTGTCGGTATGAGCGCTGCACTCGCGACCACCGCGATCCCGACCGACCGCGACGAACTCTGGAAGTACACCCCCGTCGACGAAGTCATCGCTCGCACGGAGCGGTCAATCACCGCGTCCAGCGACATACCGGAGTCGGTGACACGGTCGCT
>CAXBAZ010000834.1:0-2170 GCA_963973395.1 uncultured Acidimicrobiaceae bacterium | reverse complement strand
GCCGCCCGAGTACCTGCGGCGCCCGATCGACACCCTCGACGTCGGCAGCACCGGCACCCGCCGCCTCCTCGAACTCGCGCGCAGTCACGGCGCACGCTTCTTCCTCGCGTCGACCAGCGAGGTGTACGGCGATCCGCTGGTGCACCCGCAACCCGAGACGTACTGGGGCAACGTGAACCCGATCGGTGAGCGGTCGGTGTACGACGAGGCGAAGCGGTTCGCGGAGGCGCTGACGATGGCGTACCACCGCACCCACGGTCTCGAGATCCGGATCGCCCGGATCTTCAATACCTACGGGCCGCGCATGCAGGCCGACGACGGTCGGGTCGTCACCAACTTCGTGAACCAGGCGCTCCGCGGCGATCCGCTGACGGTGTTCGGCGACGGCAGCCAGACCCGCAGCTTCTGCTACGTCGACGACGAGGTGCGGGGCTTGTTGGCCGTGCTCGAGGGTCCGCTCGCCGGTCCGGTGAACGTCGGCAACCCCGACGAGTTCACGATGGTCGAGTTCGCCGAGCTGGTGCTCGAACTCACCGGGTCGACGTCGACGATCGAACACCGCGCCCTGCCGTCCGACGACCCGAAGCTGAGGCAGCCCGACATCGCCATCGCACGGGACCGACTGGGATGGGAACCGACGATCTCGCTCCGCCAGGGGCTCGATCGCACCATCGCGTGGTTCCGCGAACGTCAGCCGTCAACGACCGGAGTCAGCTGAAACGCCGGAGGCTGCGTCTCGTGAATTGTGACGACGGCGGCGGCTTCATCGATTCCACCACCGGCTCCATGTGATGGGTCGTCGTTCATTCTGATCCGATGCGGGAACCGAACGGCAACATGGCGCGGACCTCGGGTTCGGACTCGTCGTCGTCGTCCCGTGGGTGCGCGAACCGGATCGCTTCTTCGATGTCGGCGGTTGCCAGGCTCGCGAGCACCACGGCGACCGCGGCGGTGATGCTGATCAACGCACCGACGAAGGCGATGACCTCGACGGCATCTGTCGCCTCGATCGGCCGGAGGAACCGCCCGACCCACGACGCGAGACACAGGATCACGAGAATCGACAACCATGCCGTCGTCAGCGTCGAACGCCGGCGGAACCAATCCTGGACCCGGACGATGCCGGAGATCGACCACGTGGCCGTCGTGAGGCAGACGAGCATCCCGAGCGCGAAGACGCCGCTACCGTCCGATGCGAACACGATCATCGCGACGTTCACACTCGCCGCGATCCCGAAGAGTGCGATGTCACGGCCCGCCGTCGTGTGCTCCGCGCCGCTGCGCCGGGCCCAACGGCCGACTGTTGCGGCCCACAACGACGCGAGCGCGAGGGAGATGCCGAGCGCACCCATCGTCGTGCGGCGCGCGAGGTCGAGCCGGGCGACGTCCGGCGCGGGGATCGTGCCGTCGACGAGCTCGATCGGAACGGTACGGGTGATCATCCAACCGGCCGCGACGGCCGTCGCCGCGAGCGCCAACAGGACGAGATATCGCACGAGCTCGAGCACGTACAACCGCTGCACCGTGAAGCCCGCGCCGACCAGGTCGCCGGCGTCGACAGAGCCGTCGAGCGATCGGTCGGGGACCGGTCGTGCCTCGGCCGGGGGGCTGATGCCGTATCTCGCCAGTCGATCGAGCACGGTTTCGTCGGAGCTGTGGCGTTCGCTCTCACCGAGCCGCTGGGCGATCCGCTCCACGCGGTCGTGGGTCGGTCGCTGAACGAACTGGGTGTCGCTGACGTCGCTCGACGCCGACGGTCGGTCAGTGGCGACATGTCGTGGCTGCCCTGCCGCTCCGGCCAGATTGGAGCGTCGAGCGACCAGGTCCTCGAGGCGTCGTTCGAGTGATGGGTTTGCCGAAGCTGATTCCACATCTTCGGCGGGATGGTCGGATTCACCGCGATTCGTCGTCTCGGCCGACGCGGGGTAGAGCCGACCGTCGATCCCGCTCGCGAACTCCGCTGCGGCGTCGACATCATCGGTCTCGTTCGACGGGGCGGCCGCATCCGGAGGTGTGTCGACTGCCGAAGTGTCGACTGCCGCGAGGTCAGAGGGCTCGGCGGCTCGGGTGGTTGCGTCGGCTGGAGGATCGTCGGTCGACAGGGTGGCGGGGACGGCGTGCGCGGTGGTTCGTTCGGGAACGGACGACTCCTCGTCGTCGGTCGACAGGG
>CAXBAZ010000833.1:0-2175 GCA_963973395.1 uncultured Acidimicrobiaceae bacterium | reverse complement strand
CGCCATCGACACCCGCAACACGGCCCGGCCCGAACCTCGTTCGACCGTTCGGGTCCGTACCGACGTGCCCGACGACGCCGTGGCCGTCGCCGTCAACATCACGACGACCGCCACCACCGGACCGGACGTGTTCACCGCGTTCGCAGCCGGCGCCGACCGCCCGCTCGCGTCGGCGCTGAACGCCGACGCCGCCGGACAGACGCGGGCCGCGGCGGCGATCGTGCCGGTCGACGACGGAGAGATCGACGTCTACACGCTGCGCGGCAACCACGTCATCGTCGACGTCGTGGGGTACTACACCGGGCGATCGGCGCCGACGTCCGGTTCGGGGCTCTTCATCGCCGACGACCCGATCCGCCTCGTCGACACGCGCTCGCCGTACGGGTCCTCCGGCGGCCCGCGCCTCTGGGCGGGTGGCGCTCGCGAGTTCTCGATCGAGGCGATCGCCGGCCGGCCGGTCAGTGCCGTCGCGGCCAACGTCGCTGTCACCGAGACCGAGGACGCCGGATTCGTGACGGTGCATCCGGCGGGGACGCGGCGACCGGGCACGTCGACCGTCAACTACGACCGTGCCGGGCGCACGGTCGCCAACCTCGCCATGACGGGCGTGTCCGTGCGCGGCATCACGGTCTACGCGCTCGATGCGACCGAACTGGTCGTCGACGTCACGGGGTGGTTCACGGGCGAGCCCCGCTCGGCGCCCGGCGTCGTGCCGACGAACACCCCTCCGGCGGATCGACGGGTCACGATCATCGGCGACTCCGCGAGCGCCGGCATGCGATGGAACGGGGCATTGGGTGGCCTCCAGGGCTTTCGGGCCGACGCCCGGCTGGAGTCGTGCCGCCGACTCGTGCAGTGGTCGTGCCGTGGCCGTGAGGGATACACGCCACGCACCACGCTGGCGGAGATCCAGCACCTGGCGCCGGCGGGCATCGACGACATCCTCGTGGTGATGACCGGGTACAACGACTGGCACGAACGATTCGCCGACGACTTCGACGCGGTCGTCGGAGCCGCCCGGCAGCAGGGGTTCCACCACATCGTCTGGGTCGACTACCGATCGGCGGTCGGGTACCGCCTACCGGGCAGCGGTGGCACCAGGTCGAACTACGGCGAGATGAACCGGACGATCGGCGAGAAGCTGGCGTCGGGTGCGTTCCCCGACGTTCGCCGTTGGCACTTCGACGCGTACACGGCGGGCACCTCGGGCTGGTTCACGAGCGACGGGGTGCACGAGACGAGGCTCGGCTCCTGGGGCGTCGCGGACTGGATCTCCCGTCACGTCAGGGCGTTCGACGATCGGCCGTGTGCACAGCCGCTCCGGCCCGGCGATGCCGTGGCGAACCCGTGCCCCGACCCCGACACGCTGCCCGGCACCGTCGGCCACCCCGACATCGCCGGTCTGTACCCGGAGGCCACATGAGCGTCGTCCGGCCTCGCCGTCCGACGGCCGGGTGGCTCCGTCGGCGGAGGGGCGCTCCGAATCCGGCCGCGATCAGTCGGTAGGATCGGCCGTATGCCCATGCGGACGGAGTGCAAGAATTTCGAGAGTCGCACCTACCCGAACGGCGACACCGTCCGGAAGTGCAACCTCGATCTCGCCCCCGATGCCCCGTGGCGCTGCCCCGAGACGTGCGCTGGATACCAGCGCCGACTCGCCGACCAGGCCTGGACTCACGGGTCGTTGATCGTGCCACCCACACCTCCCGAGCCCGCTTCGGTCGGCGACGGTACGGCCGCGAGCCTGCTCGACGAGGCCGAGGGCATCCTCAACGAAGCCGGCGCGCGCATCATGGCCGAGGTCAGCGAGGAGCGCCTCGCCGAAGAGCGCCGATCCCGAGGGCTCCGAGGCTTCCTGAAGCGTCGCCGCGAGCGCTGACCGTCGGATTTCCACTACGGCGGTAGTAGAATTCCCCCTCGATGACTGTCCTGGACCTCGACCACCTCGCCGCGATCGAACTCCCGACGGCCGACGAGGAGATCTGGCGTTACAGCCGGATCGGCGACCTCGACCTGACGGCGTTCCGACCGGTCGACATCACCCCCGACATCACGGGACCGACCGAGTACGTGCAGGTCGGCGCCGCCACCGTCGACCTGTTCCCGGACGACACGCCCGACGTCTTCGCATCGATCAACCTGAGCTCGGCGAGCCAGGTACACGTCGTCATCCCC
>CAXBAZ010000832.1:0-2179 GCA_963973395.1 uncultured Acidimicrobiaceae bacterium | reverse complement strand
TCGGGGTCAGCGCGGGTGCCGATCTCGAGTCGGCGGAGCCGCTGGTAAGGAACGCCGAGGGTCGCGGCGAGGATGCTGATCGGAATGCCGATCTGCTGCCGCTGTGCCCGTAGTTCGTGTCCGGTAGGGTTGTCCGCGGCTGGGTTGAGCAGAGCAGCGTAGATCTCGTTCGCGACGTGTCGTTTGAGACAGCGCATGATGTCCCGGTTGGTGAGTCCCTCGGCTCGGCGCCGTTCGAAGTAGGCCATTGTGCGTGGTTCGCGGTGTCGCATGCGCAGCAGAACGATCCGGTGCAGAGCGGCGTTCGCGTGCCGATTCCCACCGCGAGAGAGCCTATGCCGTGTGCGTTGGCCAGAGGAGGCGGGGATCGGGGCGACACCGGCGAGGGCTGCGAACGTTGCTCGGGTGCGGAGGCGTTCGGGGTTGTCACCAGCGGCGACCAGCAGTGTTGCGGCGGTGACCGGACCGACCCCGCCCAGCGAGAGCAGTGTCGGGTTCACCTGTCTGACCAGCAAGCCCAGCTGCTGCTCGATGATGTCGATCTCCGCCTGCATCGTGAGGTAGCGGGTCGCGAGCCGCTTGAGCGTCTGTCGTGCGACCACGTCCGGGTCACCCGATCCGCCGGTGCCAGGGCGAGTCTTCGCGAGCGTGTTCACCAGTCGTTGCCCGGTGAGAGCTCGGAAGGCGTGTCGCACGAGTTCGGGTGCAGTGATCAGCAATGCATGGATCTGGTTCATCACCTGCGCTCTGGCTTTCGCTGCTGAGCGGCGTTCACCGATGAGGATTCGTAGCGACTCGACAGCACCATCACCACTCTTCGGGATTGCGGTATCGGTGTCGGCCAGAACAGTGACTGCGGCTTGGTGCGCGTCTAACGGGTCGGACTTGCCTCGTCGCCGCCGTGCTTGTCTGTCGTGCCGTGCAACCTCGATGACCGTCATCCCTGCGGTGGCCAGCGCGCGTGAGAGTCCAGCGCCATAGGAACCGGTCCCCTCGACACCGACTCGATCAACGTTGCCATGGCCACGGAGGAACGTGATGATCTCCGCGTAGCCGCGGCCATCGGCACGGAACTCACGATCTGCGACAGGCCTTCCGACGTGATCGAGGATCGCGACGTGGTGCGTGTCTTTGTGCGTATCGACTCCCGCGACCAGCGCCTCCGCCGGCAACGGCGGGCGAGGTGCCTCATGTAGGAATGCCCGCGAAATGGTTCCCGTGCCCCAGTTAAGTATGCCCGCGAAGCCGGGGGTCAGCTCGCGGGGCGTAGTTTGATGCCGCGGGTGGTGTCGGGCAGAGGCGTGGCGGCTTCGGCTTGGAGTGCGAGGGTGCGGTCGCGGGCAAGGCCGGTGAGTCGGTCTTGGAGGGATTGGATGCGGCGGGCGAGTTCGGCGGGGTTGATCCGGTCGCGCCGGTCGCGCAGTTGGGCTGCTTGGTCTGGGGAGAGGACTCCGGCGGCCAGGAGACGGTCGAACGGGGTCTTCGGGGCGTCGTAGAGACGCTTGCGGCGTCCGGCGGCGTCGGTCGACCAGTCGGTGGGTTTCTTGGTCGGGGTGAAGAAGTTCAGCCGGTCGTTCACGAGCGGCCAGAGCTGGTTCAGGAGGGTCAGTTCTTCCGGGGTGTCGTAGCGCCAGTAGAACGCGTAACGGCGCACGAGGTGGTTGTTCTTGGACTCGATGGTGGCCTGGTCGTTCTTGTTGTACGGGCGGGAGCGGGTGAAGAAGATCTTCCGCTCGGCGGCCCAGCCGATGACGTCGTGGTTGATGAACTCGCCGCCGTTGTCGAAGTCGAGCCCGGTGACTTCGAACGGAACCTGTGAGGTGGCGTGCTGGAGGGCGGCCAGCACGTTCAGGTGCGCGTTGTTGCGGGTAGAACGGGTCGTCACCCACCCGGTGCGCATGTCGGTGAGGTTCACCGTCCGGCAGAACTCGCCCTTCAGCGTCGGACCGCAGTGCGCGACGGTGTCGCCCTCGAAGAACCCCGGGGACTGTTCGACCTCGTCGCCAGCTTTGCGGACCTGGATCGAGGAGCGCAGCAGCGGCGACGGCTTCGTCGTCGAGATGCCCCGGAGTGGGTCTTTCGCTCTCGCGGGGGCGAGGTAGCGGTCGATCGTCGCCGGGCTCATCGCCTCCAGCTCGGCCCGCACCTCGGGCGAGTAGCGGGCCTGGCCGGCTCTGAG
>CAXBAZ010000831.1:0-2181 GCA_963973395.1 uncultured Acidimicrobiaceae bacterium | reverse complement strand
CGCTGGCGGGGATCAGACAGACGGTGCGCTGGTCGTCACCACGGCTCCGGTGGTAGGCCCGGATCGCCAGGAGGCCGGCGAACTCGCCCTGACTGCCGGCGTTGGGCTGCACGCTGACCGAGTCGTAGCCCGTGATCTCCGCCAGCATCCGCTCGAGATCGGAGATCATCGTGCGGTAGCCGACCGTCTGGTCATCGGGTGCGTACGGATGGATCGCCGCGAACTCCGGCCACGTGATCGGCTGCATCTCGCTGGTCGAATTGAGCTTCATCGTGCACGATCCGAGCGGGATCATCGTGCGGTCGAGCGCGAGGTCGCGGTCGGCGAGACGGCGCAGATAGCGGAGCATCTCGTGCTCGCTGTGGTAGCTGCGGAACGCGGCCTGGGGGAGGATGTCGCCGCTCCGGCGCAGCGGTGCCGGCCGCGCATCGAGCGCCGGAGCCGCCGTGTCGATCGACATCGACGCTCCGGTGATCACCTCGGCGGCGGTGGTGACGACCTCGACCGTCGTCGTCTCGTCGAGCGAGACGCCGATCGACGTGGCGTCGACGCGTCGCACGTTGACGCCGCGGGCACCGAACGCTGCGACCAGCTCGTCGGCATCGACGCCGTCGATCGTGATCGTGTCGAACCAGGCGTCGTGGCGGAGGGCGCCACCGTGGCTGCGGACGTGTTCGGCCAGCACGGTCGTCAGGCCGTGGACGCGCCGGGCGATCCGCTCCAACCCATCCGGGCCGTGCCAGGCGGCGTAGAGCCCGGCGATGTTGGCCAGGAGCACTTGGGCGGTACAGATGTTCGACGTGGCCTTCTCGCGACGGATGTGCTGCTCGCGGGTCTGGAGCGCCAATCGGAGGGCGGGACGTCCGGCGGCGTCGGTGCTGACGCCGACGAGCCGCCCCGGCAGCGAGCGGGAAGCTCCCTCACGGACGGCGATGAAGCCGGCGTGCGGACCGCCGTAGCCGAGCGGCACGCCGAAGCGCTGCGACGAGCCGACCGCGATGTCGGCGCCGAGCTCGCCGGGGGAGCGGAGCAGCACGCAGGCGAGCAGGTCGGTCGCGACGATCGCCTGGGCACCGAGGTCGTGAGCGCGCTCGATCGCGGCCGTCCAGTCGGTCACGGCTCCCGTCGAGGTCGGGTAGCTGAACAGCGCCCCGAAGAATCCGTCGCCATCGAGCCGGTCGAGGTCGCCGACGACGAGCTCGATGCCGACCGGCTCGGCACGGGTGGTCAGCACGGCCAGCGTCTGTGGATGGACGTCGTGGTGGACGTAGAACCGGTCGGCGTCGCCGCGGGTGATCCGGCGCGCCATCGCCATCGCCTCGGCGGCGGCGGTCGCCTCGTCGAGCAGCGATGCGTTGGCGATGTCGAGTCCGGTGAGGTCGGCGACCATGGTCTGGTAGTTCAGCAGCGCCTCCAGGCGGCCCTGGCTGATCTCGGGTTGGTACGGCGTGTAGGCCGTGTACCAGGCCGGGTTCTCGAGCACGTTGCGCTGGATCACCGGCGGGGTGATCGTTCCCGAGTAGCCCATGCCGATCAGGTTCGTGGCCACCACGTTCTGCGTGGCGAGCGACCGGAGCTCGTCGAGCACGTCGGTCTCGCTGCGCGGTCCGGGGAGGTCGAGGTCGTCGGTCATCCGGATCGGGGCCGGCACGGTCTCGTCGACGAGCCGGCCGATCGAGTCGACTCCGATCGTCTCCAGCATCGTCGCGACGTCGCCGGCGCGCGGTCCGATGTGACGGCCGACGAAGTCGTCGGCGCCGAACAGATCGGCGAGGGAGTGTGTCATGGGGGGCCTCCGGGATGTCTCGAACGGGCCCCCGCTGTCATCGATACCTGAGAGCTTCACCCGTGACCGGGCTTTCCCCTTCGGCGAGCCGGGCGAGCCGACTGCTTTCCAGCGTTGCCTCGCCCGACCGGTCCGGTGGCCTGAGAGATTCCGGGGTGGTTGCTCCTTCGGCGTCGTCATCACTGGCGGTGATGCCGACTCTCCCGGGCGGGTTCTGCGACACACGGAACGCTACACGTTCCGATGGGAGTGCAGCGCGGACCGGTACGAGCGACGCGAGCGGTCGCCGGGACGCGTGCGCTACGCGGCGTCTTCGGACTGATCGTCGAGCGTGCGCCATCGGTTGCGGCGGCGGCGGAGTTCGTCGGGGTGGGTCCAGCCGAGTCCGATCCAGT
>CAXBAZ010000830.1:0-2182 GCA_963973395.1 uncultured Acidimicrobiaceae bacterium | reverse complement strand
GCAACACTGGCGTTCGGCCTGTCGGCGGCGTCGGCGCAGCAGAACTTTCCGCCGCTGCAGGGGCAGCCGCCCACCTACGGCGGCCCACACGGCTCTGGCCAGCCGCCGCAGCAGGGCGGCTATGGCCAGCCGCAGCCGGACTACGGCCAGCAACAACCCGCCTATGGGCAGCAGCCCGGCGGCTATGGCCAGCAACAGCCGGGCTAAGACCAGCCGCCCGGCGGTTACGGCCAGCAACAGCCGGGATATGGCCAACAGCCCGGAGGCTATGGGCAGCAGCAGCAGCCGGGATACGGGCAGCAGCCGGGCGGGCCGGGACAGCAACCCGGAGGATACGGTCAGCAGCAGCCTGGGTACGGCCAGGCGCCGGGCGGCTACGGCCAACAGCCACCCGGCGGGCAGCAGCCGCAGTTCGGCGGCGGACCCGGCGGCATGCCGGGACAACCGGTTGGCGGCAACCTCGACGCGATGATGGCGATGGAGCGCCAGGATTTCGGCGTGCCGCCGCAGCGCGAACTCCACGCCGGCGCCATGCACGGCCCGACGCCGACGGAGATACCCGGCGGCAAGCTCATCACCACGAAAGGCGTGGTCGACCTGCTCCAGAACCAGCAGCAGCTTCGCCCGGTCGTGTTCGACGTGCTCGGCGGACCGCAGACGCTGCCCCAGGCGCGCCCCGCCGTCCCGGCCTCGCAGCCGGGCAGCTTCGAAGACCCGGTGCAGCGCGAGTTCGGCCGCCGTCGAGCGGGTGAGGCTGATCACCGCCGCTTTCGTCGCCGAGTACGCCTGTGGTCCTCCGCCGCCGCTCAGCCCGGCGACCGACGCCGTGTTGACGATCGCTCCACCACTCCCCTGCTCGATCATCACGCGCGCGGCGTGCTTCGTGCCGAGGAACACCGACCGGACGTTGACGGCGAACGTCGCGTCCCAGTCATGCACGGACTGCTCGGTGATCGGACCGAACGCCCCACCGATGCCGGCGTTGTTGTACATCGCGTCGAGGTGACCGAACGTCGAGCACGCCGCCTCCAGGAGGCGCTCCACGTCGGTCTCCTCGGACACGTCGACCTGCTCGAACCGGACGGCGTCGGGTCGATCGATCAGTTCGAGCGCCTCGTGGCCTCGTGCTTCGTTGAGGTCACCGATCACGACCGAGCCGCCGCCGTCGACGATCGTCCGTGCGATCGCGAGGCCGATCCCGCCGCCGGCTCCGGTCACGACGGCCACGGGGTTCCTCGACGGGCTCATCGACAGGATGGTAGGCGTCGACCTACGGTGGCCACGTGCCCGACGACCGACGCGACTCGACCCCATCGGACAGCCCATCGGACAGGGTGTCGGACGACGAGCTCACCGCGCTGGCCATGGCCGCCGATCCCGACACGGTCGTACCCGACGACGCCGTCCCGTTCACGAGTGCCGACGACCCGGCGCTCGGCCTGCTGCCCGAGTGGTACATGCCCGCGCCGAGCCTGCGCCGGTCGACGTCGCGCACCGTCGTCCTGACCGGTGTGGCGATCGCGCTGTTCGTCGTCAACGTCGGTGGCGTGTGCGTCACCTACGGCATCCCCGACCCGGTCTGGAGGTAGCCGCCCGTCGCCGGCGGGGCCCCGACGGCGCGATGTCCCCCCCCCGCCGATGCTGTTACGTTTCGCGGATGTCGTCTCGTCTTCTGATCTCCTGGGCGTGTCTCGTCGCGGCGGTGGCGACCGTGAGCACCGGCGGTGTGGCCGTCGCTGCCGACGTCGCCTCGCAGACGTGTACGTCGATCCCGGCCGGCGCCTCCGTGCAGCCCGATTCACTGGCGAGCTTCGAGTCGATCGCCCCGCGCCGGATCGTCGACACCCGGATCGGCACCGGTGGCGTCGCCGGGCCGGTCGGCGCCGAATGTACGCTCCGGCTCGACCTCGACGCCGCAGCAGTGCCCGACCGGGCGGACGCCGTGGCGCTGTCGGTGACCGCGCTCGGCTCGCAGCCCGGCTTCCTGACCGTGTTCCCGTGCGACTCCGGTCGGCCCGGCACCTCCAACATCAACACACGCGCGGGCGGTTTCCCGACGCCGAACCTCGTCGTCGCCATCCCTGACGACGCGCGCGAGGTGTGCATCTACAGCCTGTTCGCGGCCGACGTGATCGTCGACGTGACGGGCTGGTGGACCGAGGACGGCGACCAGCGCCTCACC
>CAXBAZ010000829.1:0-2183 GCA_963973395.1 uncultured Acidimicrobiaceae bacterium | reverse complement strand
CCATCCGGGCCGACGACAAGCGTGCGATCGCGGCGATGCTCGACATCCCGGTCGACCAGGTCGCACTCCGGCTCGAAGCGCTCGACCTGGTGTTCCGCCCCGCCTGACCTGGTTCACTGACCCGATGGCCGCCCCGGCGGCGCCCTTCGGCGTCTACGTCCACATCCCGTTCTGTGCGTCCAAGTGTGACTACTGCGCGTTCGCGACGTGGACCGACCGCCACCATCTGACCGACGCGTACCTGGCCGCACTGCGGCGCGACATCGAACGGGCCGTCGACGGAGGCATGCCGATGGCGTCCAGCATCTTCGTCGGCGGTGGCACGCCGTCGATGGTCGACGGCGATGCTCTCGCCGAGGTCGTCGGGCTGGTTCCGGTCGCGCCCGACGCCGAGATCACCGTCGAGTGCAACCCGGACGATGTCACCGACGCCCTGCTGGAGAGCTACCGCGCCGGCGGCGTCGATCGCATCAGCCTCGGCGTGCAGTCGATGTCGTCACACGTGCTCGGGGCACTCGGCCGGCGACACGACCAACGCAACGTCCGGCTGGCCGTCGAAGCGATCCGTCGTGTGGGGATGACGTCGTTCAATCTCGACGTGATCTACGGCGCAGCGGGAGAGTCGCTCGACGACTGGCGCCATACGGTCGACGCGATCGCCGAGCTCGACCCGCCGCACGTGTCGGCGTACGCGCTGACGATCGAGGCGGGCACACCGCTGGCCGATCAACCCGACCGACACCCCGACGACGACGACCAGGCCGACAAGTACGAACTCGTCGACGACCGTCTGGTCGCGGCCGGGATGTCGAACTACGAGATCTCCAACTGGTCGCGGCCGGGCCATGAGTGTCGCCACAACGTGCTCTATTGGCGCCAGCAGAACTACCGGGGCTTCGGATGTGCCGCCCACTCGCACCACGACGGACGACGCTGGTGGAACGTCCGCACACCCGACCGGTACATCGATCTCGTCGAGAGTGGCCGACCGACCGAGGCCGCCGGAGAGACGCTGGACGACGCGACCCGGCGGTTCGAGCGGCTGGAACTCCAGCTCCGGATGCCGGAGGGGGTGCCGGCCGACGCGCTCGACGGGGACGCACTGCCCGGCCTCGTCGAGCGCCACGACGACCGGTGGGTCCTCACGCGTCGCGGTCGCCTGATGGCCAACGACATCAGTACCCGTCTGACGTGACGTCGGCCGGCCGACGGTGCGTCACCCGAGCGTGGCGAACAGGTCGGGGAACACCCGGGCGACCTTGGCCGTGAGGTAGTCGCCGTAGCGGCCGGACCACGCTTGCAGGTCGGCGCCGTCCCAGCGACGCTCGGGGTCGTATGCGGGCGGTGCACCGTCGAACGGGAGTGGGATGACCTCTGCGTTCCACGACGGGTCGAAGAAGTAGGGGAACGACAGCCGCGTGCGCCCGCTCGTGTTGCGGACGCGGTGCGGTGTCGACCGGTACCTGCCCTCCGTGAGGCGGTCGAGCATGTCGCCGAGGTTGCACACGAACACCTCCGGCTCGGCCGGGACGTCGAGCCAACGTCCGCCGGGCGTGCGGACCTCGAGGCCTCCGGCGTCGTCCTGCGCCAGCAACGTCAGGAGGCCATAGTCGGAGTGCTCGCCGACGCCCCACTCGTCGGCGACGCCGTTGTCGGGGAGCGCGGGGTACCGGAAGATCCGGAACAGCACCGTCGGGTCGGACGTCACGTGCCGCTCGAACCAGTCGCCGGGCAGCCCGAGCGCGAGCGCGATGCCGCGCATGATCGCGTCCGCGACCGGGCGGAGCGCGGCGAGCCAGGCGTCGACGGCCCGCCGCAGTTCGTCGTCGGGAAGCAGGTTGCGGCCGTGTAGCGGCGTTCCGGCGCGGACCTGCGGGTGGTCGTCGGGATGATCGACGCCGACGTAGAGGCCTTCCTTGCGATCGGGGCGCCCGGACGTGACCTCGCCCCGCAGCGGGAACCAGCCTCGCCAGGCCGCGCCGGCGTGGGCCATCGCGAACGGCTCCTTCTCGTGGTCGGGGAGGGCGAAGAAGGCACGGGCCGAGCGATCGAGATCGGCGAGGAGCGTCGGATCGACGCCGTGTCCGGTGACCCGGAAGAACCCCAGCTCGCGACAGGCGCCGTCGATGCGAGCGGTGACGTCGGCGACGTCGGCCCCCGGGGTCAGGAGGGGCTCGATGTCG
>CAXBAZ010000828.1:0-2187 GCA_963973395.1 uncultured Acidimicrobiaceae bacterium | reverse complement strand
GAACCGGCGCGCCGGCATCTCGGTGGCCTCGGTCACCTTGACCCGCCACATGAGCGGCATGAAGAGCAGCGACGTCGCCGCGATGAACAGGAACGGAGCGGGGATGCCGAAAGCCGGCACGAGCAGCGCCGAGATCGCCGGACCGGCGGCGAAGCCACCCACGTCGGCCGCGAGCAGCAATCCGAGATTCGATCCGAGGTTCGCGGGATCCTCGTTGACGACGATGCGCCGAACCGCCGGCACGGCCATGCCCATGCCGATACCGGACACGAACCGGGCGAGCAGCAAGACTTCGAGCGTCTCGCCCGCCGCCATGCCGAGCAGACCGACCACGTTGAGCATGAGGCCGGCCATCACCATGTGACGGGCGTGGCCGCGGTCGGCGATCGGGGCGATGAACACCTGCGACAGGAAGCCGGCGAGGAAGCCGATGCCGACGATCAACCCGAGCCAGTGGGCGGCGATGCCGTACTCGTCGCGGAAGTCGTCGAGCACCGTGAACATCACGCCGTAGCCGGACGCGAGCAATGCGGTCATCAATCCGAACTGGAGCACCCGTGACCGCTTCACGCGGTGAGGCTACCGATCGGACGTACGCAACGTACCGACGAGTTTCCGGGTGTCGCGGTACACGCTGTCCTCGTCGGCGAACGCCGGGTCGAAGGCGATCCGGTCGAGTCGCTCGGCTACGGCGCGAGCCACGGCCTCGTCGTCGGCGCCGCTCCAGGCGGCAGCGAGCGCGGGGTTCGGCGCGACGCCGGTGACACCACGCCGGCCGGCGAGCGATGCGAACCGATCCTGGAGCACACCCCAGCGGCCGCGCCGACGACGCTCGACGGCGAGTCGCACGAGCTGCACGGCCGTGGCCAGCGCCAACAGCACACCGGCGAGCAGGGCCACCCGGACCGGATGCTCACCAACGAGATCGCCGAGCGCTCCGGCCAGATCGGCACCGATCGAACCACGGTCGGTGTCGGCCGAGAGCGGGACGGCGGCGGTCGGGTCGAACGCCTGCCAACCCGTCTGCGGGAACCACACCTCGACCCACGCATGCGCATCGCTGGCGCGAACCTCGAACACGCCGGCCACTTCGTCGCGCGTGCCCGGCACGTATCCGGTCGCGAGGCGGGCCGGCACACCCTGGGTGCGGAGCATGATCGTCAGGGCCGACGCGATCTGTTCGCAGAACCCGAGCTGTGAGTCGAACAGGAAGTCGTGCACGGCATCCTCCCCGGCGTCGGGCAGGGGGGCGTCGAGGTCGTATTCGACATTGGCCGCCAGCCACGCCTCGTAGGCACGGACGACGTCGTACGTCGACGTCGCGCCGACGGCGAGCTCGTCGGCGAGGGCGACCGTCTCGGGGGTGGTCGATGCGGGCACCTCCAGGTACCGGTCGAACACCTCTCTGCCCAGGTCGCTCAACTGCGGTCCGATCAGACCCTGTCGGCGGAGGATCGGACCGTCGACCCGCGCCCGTTCCGACACGACCGTGTAGATGGAGCCCTCCGGCAGCACGGTCGTGGCCCGCAGCGCACCGTCGGGACGCGTCCAGACATCGGTCTCGGCCACGATCTGCGTGGGGCGACCGGCATGGAACACGACGTTCGGCATGTCGACTTCGAGGAAGTAGGTCTGCACGAAACGATCGACGACGACGTCGTCGGCGAGCTCGATCACGCCGATCGCCGCCGGCACATCGATGGTCGGGCCACGCCGGGGGCTGCCGATCTCGGCGTCGGCGTACCAGCGTCGGCCGTCGAACCGCGAGAACGTCTGGCCGCGCCAGAAGTCGGCCTCGGGCGCCCGCACCCGCATGACGACCTCGTCGCCGAGGTTGCCGCGGACCGAGGTGTCCATCGTCTCCGCGAACCCGGTGTAGCCGCCCGCCTGACCGGCAGGGGCACGATCCGAAGCGGGGTCGTCCGGGGCATCGGTCGCGTCGCGCAACTCTCCGTCGGGGCCGGCGATGCCACCCGGGCTGGGAACGTTGTCGGCGTTCTCGATCAGTGTCGGCAGCGTCAACCGGGCCGGACCGTCGGGAATCGGTACGACCGCCAGTACCGCCACCGTCGCGATGCCGGCCATCCCGACCCCGGCGGCACGGACGATCCACGTCCGGACGAAGCCTGGTCGCGTCGGACTCGACCGGGCGGGGTGATCGGTCGGCACGGACAACTTCGCCATCGC
>CAXBAZ010000827.1:0-2194 GCA_963973395.1 uncultured Acidimicrobiaceae bacterium | reverse complement strand
CCCGCCGTGCGATCGCCGGGATGGAGGATCGGCTCGCGATCGCGGTCAGCAACGCGCGCACCTCCACGGTCGTCTCCGGCGACCCCGCCGCGCTCGACGATGTGCTGTCGCGACTCGCGCTCGAGGACGTGTTCTGCCGCCGTGTGCAGGTCGACGTGGCGTCGCACAGCCCGCAGGTCGACGAGCTGCTCGACGACCTGATCGAGCAACTGCGCGACATCGAACCCCGGGACGCGCCAATTCCGATCCTGTCCACCGTGACGACGTCGGTCGAGGACGGCAGCGGCCTCGACGCGGCGTACTGGGCTCGCAACATGCGCGAGCCCGTGCGATTCGCGGCTGCGATCGAGGCGCTCGCCGGCCAGGGCCACGGCCGGTTCGTCGAGCTGAGCCCGCACCCGCTGCTGGTGCTGCCCATCGAGCAGACGCTCGCGGCGATCGACGCACGGGGCGTCGCGATCGCATCGATGCACCGCGACTCCGACGAGCGGGTCGGCATGTACGCCGCGCTCGCGGCGCTGTACGCCGACGGCCTCGACCTCGACTGGCGCGCGTTCGGTGAGGGACGGGTCGCGACCGCCGAGCTCCCTCGGTATCCATGGGAGCGCGAGCGCCACTGGCTCGAACCCGCCGACGGCGCGCGTGACCTGCGTCGCGGTGCGAAGGACGACGCCCTCCTCGGCTGGCGGCTCCCGCTGGTCGAGGGGCACCTCGGGCTCGTCTGGGAGAACGTCGTCGACCGCGACGAGGTCCCTGCCCTGTACGACCGCCGTGACGACGGCCGCGCGGTGTTCCCGCCGGCAGCGGTCCTCGAGCTCATGTTGCGCGCATCCGAGATCTCCCACGGTGCCCGTCGACTGGTCGATGTCCAGGTCGACCCACTCGTTGGGATCCCCGACGAGGCGACGCGCATCCAGGTCGTGGTCGACCCGACGGCGGGCGCCGGCGGGGAAGTGGCGGTGTACTGCCACGATGGCGAGGACTGGACCCGGGTGGGTCGGGCGGTGCCCGACCCGAGCGCGCCGACGACACCGACGGCATGGGACGACGGCCTCGGTGGGGACGGGGACCCGCCGAGCGGAGCGCCGCTCGACGGCGCCGGACACTACGGACGACTCGCCGACGTCGGTCTGACGATCGGGCCCCACCTGCAGTGCCTCGATCGGATCGTCCACGACGGAGATCGCGTTCGGGCCGGTGTGCGGCCCGCAGATGCTGCCGAGGCCCCTCTGCTCGGGATGGAGGCGTGTCTCCAGGTCGGCGAGACGGCCCTGCGGACGACCGCCGCCGATCCGTCCCGGCACTACGTCCCGATCCGCGCCCGCTCCGTCACGCGCCGATCGTCGGCCGCCGACGCGACACGATGCAACGCCGCCGTCGTCGAGCGTTCGACGTTGGTGCTCGACGCTCCGTCGGGCGAGGTCACGGTCGTCCTCACCACCGAGGACGGGTCGATCCGTGTCGAGCTCGAGGGACTGGTGTTCGAACAGCGAGCCGCGGGCGTCGCCGGTCTACGATCTCACGTGGCGGCCGACGGGAACCGTCGAGTCGCTCGTGAGGTCGACCGACGCGGACTCGATCTGGGTGCTGCTCGCCGATGCCGGCGGCGTGGCCGATGCGCTCGCCGAGCGCCTCTCCGCAGACGGCTTCCGCTGTGTGGTCGTGCATCACGGGCCCGGGTACGTCCACGACGAACCAGATCGCTACGTCGTGCGCGCCGACGGCCCCCACGACCTGGAGCGGGTGATCACCGACCTCGACGGTCCCGGCGACCTCGAGATCGTGGCGATGTGGGGCCTCGATGCTCCTGACGGTCTCGAGCTGACCGTCGACGACCTCGTGCGGACGCAGCGTGTCGCATGCGGCGCGTTGATCGATCTCGCGCAGTTGATGGCTCGCGCGGCGCATCCGGGCCGGATCCGCGTGGTCACCCGAGGCGTCCAACCGATCGGCGACGGTCGTCCCGTGCCCGCCGTCGCTCAGGCACCACTGTGGGGCTTCGGCCGAGCCTTCGAAGAGGAGCTTTCCGACGTCTGGCGCGGGCTCGTCGACCTCGACCCGTCCGCATCCACCCGCGTCGCCGCCGACGTGCTCGCCGCCGTCCTGCGGTTGTCCGACGGCGAGACCGAGCTGGCCGTGCGTGGGGACGACGTCTACGTCGCCCGCCTCGTCCGTCGCCACGTCCGACGATCGT
>CAXBAZ010000826.1:0-2196 GCA_963973395.1 uncultured Acidimicrobiaceae bacterium | reverse complement strand
TCGGGGTCCAGCTCGATGGACACGCTGGGCAGCGGGCCGTTCTGGAACGTCTGCCACCGGGCCGCCTCGATGCTCTCGCTGTTGTCGATCCACTCGCTGCCAGCCTCGGTCGGGCTGTGCGCCTGCTCTTTGCCCATCGGTGACTTGTGCTTGCCGGTGAGGATCTGGTCGGCAGGAATCAGGCTCTTGCGTCGCACGTCGCCGTCTGGCGTCACCTCGTACCCAATCAGCGCGCCTTCCTTGTCGTACTTCGCCTGCACCCACTGGGTCGGCAGCACCCACATCTCGCCCGGCAGCCCGGCGTTGTTGGGAATGACCCACCAGTAGAACTGGCCGGTGAGTTGCCAGAACATGACAGTCTCGTAGATGAACGTCCCCCACCAGTCCTCGGGGTTGACCGCGTGCAGCAACCGCAGCAACGGGTGCCCCTCGGCCACCGGCTCCAGGTCTTCGTGCGCCTGCATCACCGAGCCGTACCGCTGGCGGATGTGCTGACGCTGGGCGACGGTCAACCGCTGCCGTTCCTCGTCGTCGTGGTCAACGATGCGGCTGACGTTGGGGAATGCTTCGGCGATCTTGTAGCAGATCCGGCTGATGGCGACATAGTTCCACAACCGGAAGTGCCGCACCATCTCAGCGTCGCTGCCTTCGTCTGGCCCACCGCCCAGGCCCATAATCGAGCCGTAGCCGCCGCCACCCTGCCCCATCCCCAGGCGGTCATAGACGGTGGGCGTCGCAGCCTGGAGCAGAGCGGCCATCCGCTCGTTGTCACGCTTCAAGGCTCGTCGGCTTCTCAACCAATTCCACATCAGCGAAGCCTCCAACCCAACTCGTCGCACAGCATCCCCGCCGCGCGGTACACGCCTGCCAGCACTCGATCATTGTATCGCCGGTCCAGAATCAGACCAACCCGATTTAGCCGACCGTCGGGTTCGACGAACTCGTCGGCGATCAACAGCTTCAGCACACCGGACAGCGGGCCGCACTCGATCCGGCGGCGGTGCATCCGGCACACCGGGTTCTCGCACCATTGCTCGGTCTGGGAGATCTGGCGTCGGGGCTGCTTGCAGGCCCGGCATGATCGCTGTCCGATCCGATGCGGCTGCACCAGCCCGGCCCGGTACGCCCCGGCCTCGCCGTCGTCGAGCATCGCCTGGGTCAGCCGCACACGCATCAGGTGGTGGGAGTGGATCCGGCTGATCGGTTCATCGAACCGCAACAGCACAACCGATCCACGCAACTCATCGGGCAGTTGGGCAGCGTCCCGGCGAACCCTGTCGTCAACGGAAGCGGGCATGGCCGCATCCTATCCCCGGCGGCGGGGGAGGGTCAATGTTTGCCAGCGACGAACAGGACACACCACCACGCCACGCCATCCGAGACCGAGACGCCGATGCCGATATGCGTGTGTTCCTTGTTGACGATGTTGTCCCGGTGATCCGGCGAGTTCATCCATCCCTTCAGTGCATCCTCGGGGGACTCGAAACCGAAGCCGATATTCTCAGCCGGTCCTCCCTTGATGTGGAGCAGGTCTCCGGACACCGCCATGTTGTCGGCCCTCTCGGCGGCGAGCATGGACAGTCCCGCGTCCAGAGTGAACATCCCGCGCTTCCAACGCTTTCGCATGGCGTTGGTGAGGACGAGCATGGTGACGACATCTTCGTCGTGGCTCATGTCAGTGCCTTGAGGAACTGCTGGGCGATGAGTCTTGGTGCGTGTTGTTTCATCGTCTCCCCGGCTCCGCGATTCAAAGCGAGCCACTCCGCTGCGTCCCGTTTCCGCGCAATGATTCCGGCGAGTTCCCCGGACCCGTCTGCGGACAGGCAGTTGATTCCCGGCTTCATTTCGTCGCCGTCCCTGATCCACTCGGAGTTCACAACAAGGACCGCCCCCGCCTCCCACGCCTCGAAGAACGTATACTGTGTCCCGCCCCCATCCCCTGAGATCGCTGACATATCCACGACATAGTCCGCCGTCTCGGCGATCCGCACTGGTGCTGTCGAGGTCTTGGGAAACGTCCCTTTCCAGTATCCTCTCCACGAAGGGCAGACCTGATCGAGATGGTGATGCCCACAGATTCCGTTGAGTGCCCCGAACATCGCACACGACATCCGGACCCGAACCGGCAACGCATCGAACGCCCCGGTCACGATCTCCTGATTCTTGTCGAAGTCGATCCGGCCGATGGTGACGGCC
>CAXBAZ010000825.1:0-2198 GCA_963973395.1 uncultured Acidimicrobiaceae bacterium | reverse complement strand
GGGCCGCGTCGGTGACGGGCTGCCGGTCGACCCGTTCGAAGGGCGGGGCGTCCGCCGGATCGACATTTCGGATCGCGAGATCCCACGCCGGACTGTTGTCCATGCCGCTCTCCCAGGGATGCGCGACGGCGACGAGACCACGGTCGAGCGGGTCGCGCGCCGAACGGAACCACCGGTGGGAGCGGGCGATCGGCGTCAGCAGGGCGCGGACGCGCTCCGGGTCGCCGCCGCGGTCGAGCACCCGTCGGGCCGCCGCAGCCCAGACCGGAGGTTGACTGATGCTCGAACGATCCTCGGTGCCCCAGAACGGCGGCCCCGGGAAGTACACACCGGTCGGATCGTGAAATCTGATGTGCGGCACCCGACCGTCCGGCCACACACCGTCGAGCAGTGTCTCGAGCTCGATCAACGCCCGGTCGACGTCGATCGCCGACCACCCGATCGCGGCGAACGCCGAGTCCCACGCCCACTGGTGCGGGTAGAGGTGGCCGGCCGGCACGGTGTGACGACCCCGGTCGTTGGAGCGCAGGACGGCGGTGGCCCGTTCGACGAGGTTCACCGGACGATCCTCGCGCACCCCTCGACACCGCACCCGCCTCGGGCGTACCGTTGGTCGGATGGGCCTGGGCGACGAGAAGTACATGCTGTTGACGACGTTCAAGCGTGACGGAACCCCGGTCGCGACGCCGGTGTGGGCCGTCCCGCTCGAGGGTGATTCGTTCGGGTTCTGGACCAGCTCCGGTTCGGGCAAGGCGAAGCGGCTCGCACACACGTCGCGGGTCACGGTGCAGCCGTGCGACGCACGCGGCAAGGTCAAGGACGATTCCGCCCCGACCGAGGCGGTCGCCCGGCTCGTGACGGGTGACGAGCTCGACCAGATCCGGCGCAGGGTCGAGGAGAAGTACGGGTTCATGACGAAGATCACCAAGGTGCTCGGCACGATCGGCGGCATCGTCAAGCGCAAACGGATCCCGTACGGCGATCGTGGCGTCGTCGTCACCACGACCACCTGAGTCGCCGGCGACCGACGTGCGCACGGGTCGGACGTCCGGCGATAGCCTCGCCAGCCGTGCCCGTCCCGACGCCTGCCGCCCAAGCCATCCGCGGCTTCGCCATGGGCGCGGCCGACATCGTGCCCGGAGTGTCCGGCGGCACGGTGGCGCTCGTGCTCGGCATCTACGAACGTCTGATCGGCAACGTCCACACGGGCGCGCAGGCGATCAAGGCGATCCTGACCGGTGACACCTCCACGTTCGCGGCCAAGGTCCGCGCGGTCGAGTGGGTGTGGTTGCTCTCGTTGCTCGCCGGCATCCTGATCGCGATCGCCGCGCTGTCGTCGGTGCTCGAGACCCTGCTGCGCGACCATCCGATCCGCATGGCCGCCCTGTTCTTCGGGCTGGTCGTCGGATCGCTGACGATCGCATGGCGTCTGATCCGCTCGGTCGGAGCGAGGGAGGTCGCGACCGTCATCGTCTCCGCGGTCGCGTTGTTCTTCCTGCTCGGCCTGCGCAGCGACACCGAGGTCGCCGAGGGCACCGCCGAGATCGTGACCAGGTCGTGGTGGATCTTCTTCCTCTCCGGCGCCCTGGCGATCTGCGCCATGATCCTGCCGGGCATCTCGGGTTCGTTCATCCTCGTGATGATCGGGATGTACACCGAGGTGCTCGGGGCGGTGAACGATCGCGACCTCGTCGCGCTCGGCGCCACCGCAGCCGGATGTGTGGTCGGGTTGGCGCTGTTCTCGTCGGTGCTCACGTGGGCGCTCGAGCACCATCACGACCTCGTGATCGCCGGGATGGTCGGCCTCATGCTCGGGTCGCTCCGGGTGCTGTGGCCGTGGCCGGGCGGTACGAACACGACCGATCTCGCGTCGCCGGCCGGTGACGTCGCCGTACCGGTCCTGCTCGCGATCGTCGGCGTCGTGGTGGTGGTCGTCGTCGAGCTGATCGCCGTTCGCACCGATCACGACCCGGTCGAGCTCGCCGACGACACCGCGGGCTGAGCGACACCGCGGGCTGAGCGACACCCTGGGCTGAGCGACACCCTGGGCTGGGGGACTCTCTGGGCCGGGGGACATCACGACCGGAACGTCCGCCGCGGAAAATCTGCGACGGGATGTCCTGTCGGCAGGATTCGATCGTTGCCATGGTGTCGGCATCCGCCGATCACACCCACCGATGAACCTTGGAGGAACCACC
>CAXBAZ010000824.1:0-2198 GCA_963973395.1 uncultured Acidimicrobiaceae bacterium | reverse complement strand
AACTCCGTCTCGAGCTGCTCGAACACGTCGGTCAGCGACGACGCCGCGAACACGACGACGCGCCCGTCGTCTCCGGCACAGGCCGAGGCTGCCAGCATCAGACCCGTGACCCCGACGACGGCCACACCGACCTCGACCACGCTCCGGCGACGCCGGGCCGGCGCCGGCGAGCGGAGCTGGCCCGTCCCCAGCGGGGATCTGTCGCGCGCCGCTCTGTCGAACACGGTGGGATGATAGTCAACTCCTGACTATTCGAACGTCTCCGTTCTAGACTCCGGCCATGTCCGGTCCGTCCGGCCCTCTGGCCGACCAGGTCTGCCTCGCGCTGATCGCGGAAGCCCCGACGCACGGCTGGGCACTCGTGAAGTTGCTGCGCCGGGACGGTGAGCTCGGACGCATCTGGTCGTTGAGCCGCGGCCTGACCTATCGCTCGATCGACCGTCTGGTCGACATGGGCACTGTCACCCGCCGCGACGGAGGTCGTCGGGCCACCCTGGAAGCGACGCCTGTCGGGCGCCGCACCGCTCGCCTCTGGCTGGGCGAACCCGTCGAGCACGTGCGCGACCTGCGCATCGAGTTCCTCCTCAAGTTGCAGCTCCACATCCGTGCCGATCTCGACCCGGCGCCGCTCGTCGAGCGCCAGCGCGTCCTGCTCGGGCCGGCGCTCCACGCACTGACGACCGGACCGGCCGACGACCCTGTCGGGCTGTGGCGTCAGGAGTCGGCGATCGCCGCGCAGCGCTTTCTCGACCGGATCGACGAGTCCGTAGGCTCGACGACATGATCATCCACCGGAGTCCGCTCGCCGACGTCGACATCCCAGACCTGCCGATCACCGAGTTCGTGCTCAGACGGGCCGCCGTGCACCCGGATCGACCGGCGATCATCGACGGCCCATCGGGTCGCACGTACACGTTCGCCCAACTCGGGGATCTGATCCATCGGTTCGCCGGCGGGCTCGCGGCACGCGGCTTCGGGAAGGGCGACACGCTCGGACTGATGGCGCCGAACATCCCGGAGTACGCGATCGTGTTCCACGCCGTGGCGGTCGCCGGCGGCACGATCACCACGATCAACCCGACATACGGCGCGGAGGAGGTCCGCTTCCAGCTCCAGGACGCCGGCGCCTCGATGCTGATCACGATCGGGATGTTCGCCGAGACGGCGCTGGCGGCGATCGAGGGCACCGACGTGTCCGAGGTGCTGTCGATCGACGGCGGCGAGGGCCTCGGCGACGCGATGGCCCTCATGGGCGAACCGATCGGGCAGGCGCCGGTCGACCCGGCGACCGACGTGGTGGTCCTCCCCTATTCGTCGGGCACGACCGGGCTCCCGAAGGGCGTGATGTTGACGCACCGGAACCTGGTCGCCAACATCGCCCAGACCGAGCCGTGCATCCAGGTGGACGACGAGGATGAAGCCGCGTTGGCGTTCCTGCCGTTCTTCCACATCTACGGCATGCAGGTGCTCATGAACGCGTCGCTGGCGTGCGGCGTGACCGTGATCACCATGCCCCGGTTCGACCTCGAGCAGGCGCTCACCATCGTGCAGGAGCGCAAGGTCACACGGTTCTATGCCGTCCCACCGATCGTGCTCGCGCTGGCGAAGCACCCGATGGTCGAGCAGTTCGACCTGAGCTCGCTCAAGCAGATCTTCTCGGGCGCCGCGCCGCTCGGCGCCGAGCTCGCAGCCGAGGCCTCCCAGCGGGTCGGCTGCGAGGTGGTGCAGGGGTACGGCATGACCGAGCTCAGCCCGGTGAGCCACTGCACCGTCATGGGCGACTTCCGAGCCGGCACGTCGGGCATCACCGTGCCGAACACCGAGTGCCGTCTGGTCGACCCGGCCACCGGGGAGGATCAGGACGTCGGTGCCGAAGGAGAGCTCTGGGTGCGGGGGCCACAGGTCATGCTCGGCTATCTGAACAACGAAGAGGCGACGCGGCACACGATCGACGACGACGGGTGGCTCCACACCGGCGACGTCGCCGTGATCGACGAGCACGGTCACGTGACGATCGTCGACCGTGTCAAGGAGCTCATCAAGTACAAGGGTTTCCAGGTGCCGCCGGCCGAGCTCGAGGCGCTCCTGATCGCGCACCCGAAGATCGCCGACGTCGCCGTGATCGGTGTGGCCGATGTCGAGGCCGGTGAGCTGCCCAAGGCCTACATCGTCGCCCAGCCCGGCTCCGACCTCACCGA
>CAXBAZ010000823.1:0-2200 GCA_963973395.1 uncultured Acidimicrobiaceae bacterium | reverse complement strand
ACCCACCGAGAGGAAAGACCCGCGACATGCGTGAGGGAAGCTCCGCGACACCACAGGGGCCTGGTGGGTGCAGGTTCGCGACACGGTCGTTCGGCGGGTGGATGTGGTGTGGCGTGGTGGCGGTGTCGCGATTCCGGACGTGGTGAGCGCGGGTTCGCGACATGGTCGTGCGGCGGAATGGGATGCGGTGGGGCCATCTCGCGATTCCGGGCGTGGTGGGCGCAGGTTCGCGACATGGTCGTTCGGTGGGTGGGGCGTGGTGTGCTGTGTCGTGTTGGGGGGCGTGGTGGGTGCGGGTTCGCGACACGGTCGTTGGGCGGAGTGGGAGTGTGGAGGCCGTGTCGTGTTGGGGGGCGTGGTGGGTGCAGGTTCGCGACACGGTCGTTCGGGCGGTGGGGGTGCGGTGTGGCCGTGTCGCGATTCCGGGCGTGGTGGGCGCAGGATCGCGACACGCCCGCCGAGGCGGGCGAGAAATTTGCAAAGGTGCTTGGCGCGGCGGCGTGCGGTGTGGTGAGCTATCCGCACCAGAGAGAGGAGGTGGTCCACACGATGAGTGATAGTTCTTACGGGACCCTGGAGGTGGTTGGCCGCTAGGTCAACAGGCTGGACGGCCTGGCGAATCCTCGCCAACCCCCGCCGAACACGCTGCCGAAGCTCGTCCCATCGGCGAATACCAGGCTGTGTTCGGTCCCAATCAGTCAGAAAACGTGAACGAGGGAGTGCAGTCGCACTCCCTCGTTCCGCGTACGATGACCCGTCATGGATCGCCCTACGCGTTTCGAGCATGCACGCTTCGTCGGGGACAAGCGCACCCAACTCGTCTACGACCTCGACGAGTGGGACGATCCGTCCGTCGTCCACGAGTTCGTCGACGCGGGTGTCGGCATCAAGTTCGGCCCCGACACGCTGGCGGAAGCCCGCAACCGGGGCTACACGCTGGCCACACCGGGCAAGCGGCGGATCGTGCGCAAGCCGCGCTCCTGACCTGACCGGATCGGCACGACATGGATTCGACCTTCCGGAGTGGCGGATTCACGTTGGCGAGCCACCTCAAGGAACCGACCGGCAGCGGAGGGCACGATCCCGACGTTCCGGCCGTGATCCTGTGCCACGGCTTCCCGATCGGCCCGATCGACGCCCGTCGATCGGCCGGTACGTTCCCCCAGCTCATCGACCGGATCGCGATCGAGATCGGCATGCCCGCCATGACGTTCACGTTCCGTGGATGCGGCACCAGCACCGGCGACTTCTCGCTCCAGGGCTGGATCGACGACCTGCGCGCCGCGATCGATCACTCGATCGTCACGTTCGACGTGTCGAGGGTCGTCCTGGTCGGTACGAACACCGGCGGATCGATCGCGATCTGTGTCGCCGCGGACGATCCCCGGGTCGCCGCCGCCGGATTGCTCTCGCCCCGGGCCGACTTCGACGACTGGGCCGACCACCCGCGTCGTTTCCTCGACCACGCTCGCGACATCGGCGCCATCCGCACGCCGGGGTTTCCCACCAACATGGACGACTGGGCGCGGGCGTTCCGGCGGTTTCGCCCGATCTCGGCTGCCCAGCGGTTCTCGCCGCGTCCGCTCCTGGTCATGCACGGCGAGGACGACGAGAGCGTGCCCACGAGCGACACCCGGCAGCTGGCCCAGGCTCACGGCTCGGCCGAACTGTCGCTGTTGCAAGGCGCCGGACACCGTCTGCGGCACGACCCCAGGGCGGTCGCGATCCTGATGGGGTGGCTCGAACGCGTCCGCACCGGCTGACCGGTCCGCTGCCGACGGCTGGGTCCGGGGGTAGCGTCCGATGCCATGCGAATCTCCGAGCGGGTCGACAACGCCGTGCGTTCGATGGCGGAGTTGGCGACGTCGGAGGGCGAGCCGCTCAAGGCAGAGGTCATCGCCGACCGCCAGGACATCTCGCTCAAGTACCTGCTCGACATCCTGCGTGACCTGAAGCGGGCCGAGCTCGTGCGGTCGCGCCGGGGCCCGAACGGTGGATTCACGCTGTCGCGGAGCAGCCACTCGATCACGCTCGCCGACGTGTTCCGTGCGATCGACGGCCCGCTCGCCGACGTGCACGACGAGAGCCTCCGCGGCCTGCGCTACGCAACGCCTGCCGAACAGCTGCCCGAGGTCTGGATGGCGATCCGCGCCAGTCTGCGGCGCGTGCTCGAGACCGTCACCGTGGCCGATCTGGCGAG
>CAXBAZ010000822.1:0-2202 GCA_963973395.1 uncultured Acidimicrobiaceae bacterium | reverse complement strand
ACTCGCGACCGAGTTGATCTCGGCGACCGGGGGTGCCACGCTCTCGGACGCCACCGTCGTCGATGGGACGGACGACGTCGAGGTCGGCGACGTCGTCGATGCCGACAGGTTCACCGAGGCCGCGGAGGCCAGCGACGTCGAGGTCGGCGGGATCACGACCGGGGCGGAGAGCCGGGGTGCACTGTTCGGTGCGTCCTGCAACTCGACCTGACCTGGGGTGAGCCCTCCGGTGTCGTTGCCGGCGAGCGCGAACCCGCCGAGGCCGACGCCGGCCACCGTGCCGACGGCGGCGGCGACCTTCCAGTTGAGCTTCGTGCTGGTCTTCGTGCTGGTGTTCGTGGGGGTGTTCATCTCGATCGTTCTCCTTCGAGTTCGTCGGGGTCGATCCGGTCGACCGACCCCCGGGGGTGTCTCGATCGGGTTGCCCGATCACGAGTTCATGTTGCGCAGCGGCTCGTGTGAGGGGCGTGAGTCATGCCTGAGACTTCTCTCATCTGCGCTCTGGCGTGCCGCCTCGTCCGCCGGCACCGATCGGTACGACCCCCGCCGTGTCGAGCAGCCGCTCGGCGACGTCGAGTCGTCCGCGGACGACCGTGGCCCAGTCGTGCTGCTGGATGCGGAACGGTCCGGTGGCGAGGCCGACGAGCACCGCTGCGGTGACCGTGTCGAGTTCGACGGGGTCGGTGCGGTCCGCGAACCCCCGCCACAGTGCGTCCGCATACCCATCGATCGCGGGCCCGGTGCCGTCGACGGCCGTGCCGGCGCGATACCGGAGGTGGCCGATCACGGTCGCCATGTCGTCGACGGGGTCGCCGGGCCCGACGTCGTCGATGTCGAGCACACCGATGATGGTGTCGTCGTCGACCACCAGTTGCCCCTCGTGCAGGTCGCCGTGCACCGTCGGGCCGCGGCGGGCGAGTGCCTGTTCGGCGAGTGGTTCGAAGCGGCCGATCAGCTCGTCGAGGCGGTGCCGTTCGGCTGGCATGACGCTCGCGAGCATGCGTGCGTGGCCGCCTGCGTCGAGGCAACGTGGCCGTCGGGGAGCGGCATCCGTGAGCTCGACCGATCGAATTCGGTCGATCACGTCGGCGAACCCCTCCGGCCGCGGCCAGGGCGGCGCGCCCGCCTTCAGTCGTTCGCGCAACGTCGGTCCTGCGAGTTCGGTCATCGCCAACCAGCCGAGTTCCAGGTCGGCGGCCAGCACCTCCGGGACGGGGACCCCGGCGGCACCGAGGCGGACGTGCCGATCGACGAGCGCGGCGGTCGTGTCGGGCGCGGTGAGCTTGACGTACCGCACGCGGCCCATGGCATCGGTCGTCCGTACGACCGCTCGTTCGGTCGGTCGATAGGCGACCACCTCGAGTGCGACCGGGCCGGAGACCACGTCTCCGAGCAGCCCCTCGGCGCGACCGGGCGTCACGGCACGTTCGAGGGCCGTCAACACGGGGTCGAACGGCCACCGCCAGACACCGACGATCAGGTGGTCGCCCGCATCGGTCGTGGCCTCGACCGGCACGGTGCCGGGCGGGGGACCGGCGGAAGTGGTGGCTGCGATCAACGTGTCGTGGTGTTCCCGACCGTCGCGACGGATCGTGGCGTCGTAGCGCACGATCAGATCGAACCCGGGTCGGTACTGCACGTGGCGTGGGCGGGAGGCGACCAGCTCGGCGCCACTCGACTCGACGGCGGCACCGAGTGCATCCGCCGCTGCGGCACTCGTCAGATGCGCGGCCGCGGGGAGCACGGGGTCATCGATGAGCACGTCGTCAGCGTGCGCTGCCGAGATGTGAACGTGGTGACGACCGGATGAGAACTCTCTCATCCGGAGCGGGTGCCGGGCTCGGTCAGGTCTCGAGCCGGTACCCCATTCCGCGGACCGTGTTGATCACGCCGTCGCCGAGCTTCTTGCGCAGGTAGCGAACGTAGACGTCGACGACGTTGGAACCCGGGTCGAAGTCGTAGCCCCAGACGTGACTGAGCAGCTGCTCGCGATCGAGCACCTGGCCGGGATGGCGGAGGAACGTCTCGAGGAGTGCGAACTCGCGTGCGGTCAGCTCGATCGTGCGGTCGTCAGCGGTGGCCCGTCGGGAGCGAAGATCGAGCGACACCCCACCCGCGCTCAGGACGGTGGTGTCATCGGCCACGTCGTCACGCAGGCGGAGGCGGACGCGAGCCAGCAGCTCCTCGAACCGGAACGGCTTG